>JAJXXI010000238.1 GCA_021781185.1 bacterium | reverse complement strand
CGCGGCGGCCACATCCTGAATCAATTCGTCCAGGTTTGTGAATTCGGTGACCGGCTGGGTGACGCACAGGGCGTAGCCGTTCGTCGCCCGGGTTACTTCCAACTGGCGTTTGCCGAGAAAATCCGCCGCGTTGACCTTGGCGATGGAACCGCCTGTCCAAAGATAACGAAAATACGGCTCCACGACTTCAAACTGCACTTCCACGTTGTTTGTTTGATACGGCTGCTGCGGCTGCACACTGGTGATGGTGCCGACCGCAAAACCCATCATGTAAACCGGGTCGCCGACATTCAAGCCCTGCGAAGTTTTGATGTAGATGTGGAACGGCGCCTTGATTTTGAACCAGCCTTTGCGCTCCGCCGTGTGATAAATGTAATAGCCGAAGCCGAACAGCAGCAGCGCGGTGGCGATGAACACAAACCAGCCCACCGCGCGTTCCATGCGGTTCAGGCGCGTGCGCAATTGCGGGGTCAAATCTTGCAGTGGCATAATTTCCTTTTGTCAGAGGGTTGTCTCACCCGGCCGGCTCGGCCAGCAATTCCTTGACCACGCGGCCGCCCGAGGCTTTCACGTCGTTCCATGAACCGAGCACGGAAAACGCCCGGTCCTCCAGCACGGCGAACCGGCGCCTGGGGTTTTCCCAGGCCCGCAAATCATCGGTCGTCACCGCGATGGTCATCGGCCGGCCGCTGAAAAAATCATGGCCGGCCGCCAATTGTTCGAGAAACTGCATCAGCCAGTGGCGGTGGCGCACGCCCAGCCCGCCCAGCGGATTATCCAGCAGCAACAGCTCCGGCCTGAGCACCAGCGCCCGCGCCAGCGCCGCGCGCTGACGCCAGTTGGCCGCGACATTCGCCGGCAGGAAATTCGCAAAGGAGGTGATCTCCAGCAATTCCAGCAGCACCTCCACCGCCCGGCCGGCCTCCTCCGGGGTGAGATCTTTCTGGTAGCGCAACGGCAGCGCCACGTTTTCCGCGAGGGTCAACCGGGTGAACAATTTCCCGCCTGCAAAGACAAATCCCACCCGCAACCGGTCGGCCAATTGCGCCTCGCCCAACGCACCGGATTCGCAGCCGAAGACGCGACAGGTGCCGCAGCCCGGCGTCATCAAGCCTGCCGCGTGCATGAGCAGGTCGGTTTTGCCGGAATATTGCTGGCCGGCCACCACCCAGAATTCGCCCGGCTGCACCGTCCAGTGGACATCCTCGACGACCACGAGCGACGCATCGCGCATTGCGCCGATGCTCGCGCCGCGCATCTCGATGACCGCCGGATTGAAGGTCGTTTCACTCATGTCAGCAGATACAGCACAATAAACACGGCGTCCACCAGGACGCAGACGATTATCCCCTGGGTGACCGCGCGCACCGCCACGCGGGAAACATCCTCCAGCCGCAACGGCTGGGCCAGTCCGTGATAACAGGTCACGATGGCGATGAAAAATCCGAACATCACCGTCTTGAGCGCCAGCAGCGCAAAATCCAGCCAGGTCAATGATCCGGCAATTTGCTTCAGATAATCCCCTGGCGTCAGCGGCACGTCCTGTAAAAAGGCAAAGATGTAGCCGCTGCCCAGTGCCCCGAGGATGAGATAAATCGTCAGTGAAAAAATACCCAGCGACATCCCGATCACGCGCGGCACGATTAAGTAATGGACCGGATCAATCCCCAACGCCTCTAGCGCCTCCACTTCGCCCAGCGCCCGCGCCGTGCCGAGTTCGATGACATGCGCGGTGCCGACCCGCGCCAGCACCAGCATGGCGGTCAGCAGCGGACCCAGTTCGCGGACAATCACCACCACCATTGTTGTGCCGAGATAATCCGTGGCCCCGACTTTTGCGAGCACGGAAACCGTCTGCCCAACCACGAGAAAGCCCAGGGCCAGCGCCACGAACAGGAACATGGGCAGCATGGCCACCCCGGCCCGGGAAATTTCCTGGCGGATTCGCGGATGAATGACGTTCGCCGCCACCCCCATTTTATTGAGGATCACTCCCAGCGTGATCAGGGCAAAGGCGCCCAATCCCTGCATGGTCAGCAAGGCGCGGAACAGTTTCTGACCGACCAGATCCGTGTAAGACTTGGACGCGGCCGCGCGGCGAAACACCTCGGTGTTTGCCAGTTCAAGCGTCTTGGCCAGATTTCCGCGCATGTTGCAAGCGTAGGATTGAGTTGGCCTGCGGTCAAAAGAGTTTTGACAAAGAGTTTTGACAAAGAGTTTTATTCCGTCAGGCAAAATTCAGTCGCCAGTGATCACCGTGTCGCTGTGCTCATAAGCGGGTGCGCAACAGCAAAGCAACCGCAGGACTTCATTGCCGGTGTTCCAAAGCTTGTGTTTCTGCCCGGGCGGGATGGCGATGGCGTCCCCGGTCCTGACTTCGCGCAATTCGCCTGCGATGCGGATTCTGCCGGCTCCATGCGTGATGTAATAAATCTCCTCGGCACGCGGATGAAAATGTTCCTGCGTCGCGCCGCCGACGGGCAGACGCGCCTCGGCCAGGCTCTGGTGGCGGATGGCGGAATTGCGGTGGGCGAGCAGTTCGCGAATTTCCGAGCCGTCTTTGGTGGTGAACGGCGGCACGTCGTTAAGATTTTTCACGTCCATGCCCCGATCATCCTCGTTCTGACGCTCATCGTCATCCTCAAATTTCAAGACTGCAAACGAGCCGGACCGTTTCAGCTTGAAACCAGTTTCTTAAAAACCCTCCGGCAGCCGGAAAATCTTTGGCCAGTCCATCTGCCCCAGCAGCACGCCGGCGATGATCAGAATCATGGCGGCGCAGAACGTCGAGGTGATGGGTTCCCCGAGACAGTAATACGCCCAAATTGCCGTGGAGAGCGGGATGACATTGTTGAACATCATCACGCGGCTGGTTTGCCAGTGGCACAACGCCGAGTTCCAGAGCGCGTAAGGCAATACGGCCCCGAAGAGAATATTCACGCTTTGAACCTCCAGGTGTGGCGCGTCCAAGACCAATCCGCGCGCGTGAATTTCCCACAACCCCAGCGGCAACAGGATGACCCCGGACATCCACATGGAACTGGCCGCCACCTCGAAGCCGCTGAGGTTGCGGGCGAGAATGCGGCTTTGATGATTGTAGTTTGCCCAGAGCAGGCTGGAGACCAGACCGCAGAGTTCACCGACGAAATTGAAACTGGCGTTTTTCAGCGCCGGCCAGAACAACACCAGCACGCCGGACAACGCCAGCAGCGCCGCTCCGTAACGACGGAAGCTTGACCAGCTTTTTTGCGGCCGCTCCTCGATCAGCAGCGACCATACGGGCGAAGCTCCGATGTAAAGCGCCACGTGCGAAGCCGCCGTAAGCTTCAGCGCCCAGCAAAACGCCACCACATACGCTGCCAGGCTCAATCCACCGCGCCACCAGAGTTGCCCGCGCAATTCGCGCGTGAGCGGCTTAAATTCCCCCAGCCAGCGGGTGAACTTCAGCACGGAAAACAAAATCGTCCCGGCGCATAAAAACCGCGTGCATCCGGTCCAGATGGGCGGCCACGCGCCCACGAGCCACTTGGTTCCAACATTGTTGCCGCCCCACAAAAGCACCACCAGCAGCAAACTGGAGGCAATGGATGCGTTGTTCGGTTTTGACACGCGGCGAGTAAAGCGTCGTGAAGGTCCCTTGCCAATGAAAATTACGTCTCCTGCTTTTCCGTGCCTGACCGGCCGGTATTCTCGCTTTTGCGCAGCCTCTCGTCGCGTCAGGCCGCTTCACTCTCCCACCACTCGTGTTTGATGGATTCCTCAAACATTTCCTCCATCAACGAACTGAGGTGGGTCGCCCGAAACTCGATTTCTTCCATCACCGCTTCCGGGCTTTCCGAGGTGACCAGTCCGGCTGATTCCGTGACGAGCAGATGGGCATGATGGGCGGCATCCGCAACGGTGCGATCCGTTCTGTTTTCGAAAGGAGTCATGATCAACCCTTGCCCCGTATTGGCGGAGTTGCAAGTGGTATTTTGCCGCAATCAGGAGCAGGCGTTTCCCTGAACCGGACGGGAATTAAATTGACCGTCGGCCGTGAAAACTTAATTTTCCGGCATGGATCATTCACCCGGTTTTCTGAAGCTGGTGGCCGAAGCCAAAAAGCACGTCAACGAAATCAGCGTGGCCGAGGCGCGCGGGAAAATCGCCGCCAATCCCCAGGTCGTTTTGATTGACGTGCGCGAAGATCACGAATGGCAGGCGGGCCACGCCGTGGAGGCCGTGCATCTCGGCAAAGGCATTCTGGAGCGCGACTTGGAGAAGCGCCATCCCGACCCCGGCACGGAGCTCATCATGTATTGCGGCGGCGGATTCCGCTCCGCGCTCACCTGCGAGGCCGCCCAAAAAATGGGCTATCGCAAGGTGCATTCGCTCATCGGTGGCTATCGAGGCATGATCGCCGCCGGCTGGCCGATGACGAAATAAGCTACTTCTTTTCGAGCGCGGGCGAGTTGCGGATGGTAAGGCCGGTCACATTGCCCGCGAATACCGCCGGGGCAACTCCAGCGGCGACTTGCGGTTTGAAGTTGTCAATATCCAATTCCTGTATGTCCGCAAAGGATGCGGCGGGACGCAAATCATTCGTGGTGAAGTTCACTTGAATATTCGCCAGTTCCAAATCCTTTACATGCCGGGCAAAAATGCCGTAGGCAGGCAAAACCCCAATTTTGCCCGGCTCAGGATAACCGGCACCAAGTTCCTTGGGATTGATGGCCGCGTCCGCCGCCGTCCCGCCGCCATTGCTGGTCAGGCGAATATTTTCCAGTCGGACACCTTCCACCGGCTGTTCCGGCAAACCCATGATCTGGATGCCGCTCATTTTGCCCACGCCGTCGGCAATGGCATTGGAAATGAGGATGTTTCGCGCGCGGCTTGTCGTGGTGATGCCGGGCGTCCGATTGCGCTTGCCGGTGGTGATGTAGATCGCGTAGTCCGGCACGTCCACCATCGTGATGTTGTTGATGGAAATGTTGTCCATGACCGCACCATCCACTTCTTCAAGCGCGAGCCCCCGGCAGGAACGGAACGTGCAGTTGGCCACGGTGCAGTTGCGGAAGCCGCCGCTGGACTCCGTGCCAAACTTGATGCGGCCGTTGTGATGCGGGTCCGGCTGCATGGTCCCGTCTATCAACGTGCCTTCCTTAAAGCCGGAAACCTGGCAGTTGACGATTGTCAGATTTTCCGTCGGCCGCAAAAACCCGAGTGCGTAGGTGCTCTTGGGGCAGATGCCGTCATCATTGGGCGAGTTGACGCGGCAGTTGCTCACCATGGTGTTGCGGCAGCAATCAATGTCAATGCCATCGCGGTCCGTGTCCATGGTCACATTGTCCACGGTCAGGTTGTCGCAACCGGTCACAAGGATCGCAAAATGCCCGCCGTGAAAAATCGTGATGTCACGGATGAGCACATTGCGGCAGAGCTTGAGGGCGATGGCCTTGTTGCCAAGCCGCACCGGCGGGGCGGCATTGGTCACCGGCGGGTTGAAATGATCGAAACCAACCATCCGGTCGAGAATTTTGTCGCTGCGCACGAGTCCGCCGCCGTTGATCATGCCGTGGCCGGTGATGAAGACATTCGTCAAATTTTCACCCCAGATGAGGCTGTTGTGGAAATAGCAATGCCCGCCATCCTGATAGCCGCCCAGTGTGTAAGGCTCCGTCTCATCATAGGCGTTCAGGCTTTGCGGCGCGCCCAGAATCGTGGCCCCCGCGTCAATGAGCAGATGGATGTTGCTCTTCAAATGAATCGAGCCGCTCAAATAGGTCCCCGCCGGCACCCGCACCGTGCCGCCACCGGCGGCAGCAGCGGCGGCGATCGCCTCATTGATGGCCGGGCTGTCCAGATGCATCCCGTCGCCCACCGCGCCAAACTCACGGACATTGAATGGGTCCTGGTCGTTTTCCATCGCGCTGGCCGGGAAAAAACCGCCCGCCGCCAAAAGGCAGGCCAGCCACAGAGGAAGTGAAAGGCGGTTCAAAATGCCGGCACTGGGTTCAATTATGGAAACAGTCATGGCGAAAAGTGATTATCGATACTGTCAGATTAACGACAACCAATTCAATCTAAATTCGCGCTTGCCCATGACCAGGCGGGCAGGTATAGTTTGCGCCCTTTTTTACAACTAATTGATTATGCGTCGTCCCAAAGGCATCAAGACCAAGAAATCCGCCGCCAAGCGGTTTAAAATCACCGCCACCGGCAAAGTCCTGCGTTCCCGCGCTGGTCGCCGCCATCTGGCTCAAACCAAAAATGCCAAGCGCCTGCGCCGCCTCGGCAAAACC
>JAJXXI010000476.1 GCA_021781185.1 bacterium | reverse complement strand
GGATCGGCATCCGTCAGCGGGCCTTCCAGACCTTTGCCGCGAAACACGACGACGAAACGGTGTTCCTTGCCGGCCTTGATGATGACCTGAGTGTCGCCGATCTTCTTGATTTTGGCGGAAAGCTTTGCACAAAGGTTTTCACAAACTTCGGTTGCGATGCGGCCGGCGCGGCGGTCGGTGACAACGCCCTTCGCGTCCAGCGTGGCGAAATTGGCACGGGCACACACGTCGCCGGGCTTGAGTTCCACGCCGAGGCCGAGCGCCTCAATCACACCGCGGCCCACCTGAAATTCCAGCGGGTCGTAGCCGAACAGGCCGAGGTGGCCGGGACCGCTGCCGGGCGTGATGCCGGGCGCGGCGGGAATCATGCGGCCCTGTGCGGAATCCTTGGCCAGCTTGTCCAAGTTTGGCGTGTGCGCAGCTTCGAGCGGCGTGAGATAGCCTTGTTCCTTCGTGGCAATATCGCCCAAACCGTCGAGCACGATCAGCGCCAGCTTGGATTTGGTCTTGAGAGTCAGTTCGGAGTAAAGTGCGTCCAAATTCATACGGGCAGTGTAAGAAAATAACGTCCGCTGGCAATGCGATTCAGTGACATTTCGCCGCCTTTAATGGGGAATTTAAGACAAAGCAATCTCTGCGCGCAGCGGACGAGTGCAGTCCCGGCGGATGGCGGCCAGCAGTTCCGGCAAATTTTTTCCACGCTATATCAGGCGGCTCATCCGAGGCGCTCCTCCTTCGACAAAATTGATCAGCATCCACTTCTATTTCATCAATCATCAGGGCCCAGCTTTTCCAGCGCCAATCCCTCGCGGTGCAGGATGGTGGCCTCAACTTTTGGCACATACATCTGGGTTTCCGCCGGCAAGTGCGTGGCGATGTCCGCGTAGCTGCCGGTCTTATAGCGGTGCAATAATTTCTGCACCGTGCCCGCGCCGCAATTGTAAGCCGCCACGGCCAGCCGCCAGTCACCAAACTGGCGGTGCAACTGCCGCAGATGTTTTGCCGCAGCGTGCGCCGACGGCTCCATTTGTTTGCGCTGATCAAACGGCCAGAGGCTCAGCCCCAAATCTTTGGCGGTGGCCGGCATCAATTGAAACAAACCCAGCGCGCCCGCCGGGCTCCGGGCGCTCGCATCCAGGCCGGATTCTACTTCCGCCACCCACACCAGCGCGGGCGGCACATGCTCCTCCACAAAAATCGCTTTCAATTGGGGGATGAGCTGTTCCGCACCGCTGGACAATGGCCGGGGTGCGACTTTTTTGATCCAGATTTCCCGTTCCGCTGCAAAAGACGGATTCGGTGCCGCCGGCGGATTGGTTGGCGTTTCGGGTCGGGGTGGCGGCGTGACGGCTTTTAACTCCGCAGCCGCATCGAAATAATCCATCCGCTCCCGTAGCCATGCGGCGTAAGGCCGGGTTTCCGCGTGAGCCTCCAGCAGCGGCAGAACAATGCCGGCCGCCTCCTTCAACCGCGCCACGTCCAGCACATAATCGCCCTTGAGATAGTCCTGACAATGATTGAGAAAATCCTCGACCTGCTCACGGTCCACCGACTGCAATGCCTGCAGCACATCGGAATCGAGATTATCCTGCGCCCATTGCTGCGCGGAATCCAGCAAGTCCCCGACATCGAGTGCCGGCTCGTTCGTTTGTGACCGCGCCAGCTGGGCAATTGCAAGCCAGATCAGGATGGCGATGCAAGATTTCACACCCGGATCATAATTCATTTTCAGGGCGGTTCAAATGAGGGAATCAACTTGCCGCTTGCACGGGGCAGTCCCGCATTTACCCTGTTCCGCATGGCTTGGTTCACCGACCGGCAATGTTTTCTGCTCGCCGTGGTTTTCTACGGCTTGAGCACTGTTTACTCGGTTTTTCTCTGGCGCAAAGGCTTTCGCCGCGACGAGTGGCTGAATTACCTGCTCATCGCCGGCGGCGTGGCGCTGCACACGGTGGCCATGTTCAAGCGCGGGATGACGCTGCACAGTTGCCCCGTCAACAATCTCTACGAGGCCACCACCTTCCTGCTCTGGGCGCTCGGCGTGGCCTGCCTCGTCTATTCGCTGCTGCCACGTTTCAAATTTCTGGCCGCGTTCTCTGCTCCGGTATTGTTCACCGTGGGAATTTTCGCGCTGATGCCGTCGCTCGACCCGCCGCACGGACCGAAACCCGAATTTTCCGGTGCGTTGCGCAGCCTGCATGCCGCCACCAGCCTGCAATCCTACGGGGCGTTCGGCCTCGCCGCCGTGGCGGCGGGCATGTTCCTGATGCAACGGCATGACTTGAAAGTCCACAAGCTCCGCGCCCTGCTGTCATTGTTGCCTTCCATCCAGCGACTGGGGTTGATCACCTTCCGGCTGGTGGCGGTCGGGTTCGTGCTGCTGACCATCGGACTCATTGCCGGGGCCCAACTGCCGCGTCCCGCTGGCGACCGCTATATCTCCGACCCCAAGGTGCTGTGGTCCGCGCTGATCTGGCTGGCCTACCTGGAATCCCTGGTGGCCTACAAATTTTTCGGCCGCACCAGCCGGCGCTTTGCCGGCATGGTCATCGTTTTGTTTGTGTTTCTGCTGCTGACCTTCTGGATCACGAACCTCTATTCCGCCATGCACCAGCAATGAACGCAGGACGAAGCCAATCCAGCATGAATGGCCGGAAACCGCACACCGCCGGCGGAAAATCTGGCGCATCCGCCTGCCCTGCCGTCACCGGTGGCTGTTTGATTCTACTTTCCGCATGAGCGTCGTTGTCATCGGCTTGAGCCACCGTTCAGCCCCCGTGGAATTGCGGGAACGCTTCGCCTTTGCGGGCGACAAGATTCCCCTCGCGTTGCAGGAATTGCGCACGGCCGGCATCGCCACCGAGGCGACCATTCTCTCCACCTGCAACCGCGTGGAAATTTACGCCGTCACCCCGCTGGCGGCGGACGCCGCGTTTGCGGAGTTGAAAAAATTTCTCATCGTCCACCACGCCTACGATGGCGAACTGGGGGATGAACTTTACACCATGGCCGAGCCGCACAGCTTGCATCACCTGTTCAAGGTCGCCGCCGGCCTGGATTCAATGGTGATCGG
Source organism: bacterium (assembly GCA_021781185.1). GTDB lineage: Bacteria > Verrucomicrobiota > Verrucomicrobiia > Limisphaerales > UBA11358 > UBA11358. Next base: position 3,213 of record JAJXXI010000476.1, on the reverse strand, counting down.
CGAGACGGAAATTTTCGGCCAGCTCAAGCAGGCTTACGACCTCGCCTTCACCCACAAACACACCGGTGCACGGTTAAACAAGGCCTTTCAGCGTGCGTTCAACGTCGCCAAGCACATCCGCACCGAGACGAACATCCAGCGCGGCAGCGTTTCTGTGATGTCGGCGGCAGTGGAACTGGCGGAGAAACTTTTCAGTTCGCTGGGCGAACACGAGGTGCTCGTTATCGGAGCCGGCGAGACCAGTGAGAAAACCGCCCGCGCCCTGCTCTCGCGCGGTGCCGGCGGCGTCATCGTCACCAACCGCTCGCCGGAACGCGCCACCGCCCTCGCCACCGAACTGGGCGGCCGCACCGTGCCGTTTGAACACTGGCCCGAGGAATTCGACAAGATTGACATCGCCATCAGCAGCACCGCCGCGCCCCACCACATCCTTGACCGGGCCACGCTGGAGCCGCTGATGAAGCGCCGCAAACACCGGCCGTTGCTGCTCATAGACATCGCCGTGCCACGCGACATCGCCCCCGATGTCAGCGATCTCGACAACGTCTATCTCTATAACGTGGACGACCTGCAAAGCATTGCCAGCGACTACCTCAAACTGCGCCAGGAGGAAGTCGCCCGCTGCGAAAAAATCATCGCCGAGAAAGTCGCGGCGTTGCAGGAGGCAAACCAGTTCCGGCCATGAAGTCCGCGTGCCCTCTGCGGCAGGCCGGTTTTCATCTTGATGGGCTTCCTTCAGATTCCACCTCGCAATGGACACCCTTGCCGGGCCTGTATTGGACTTTGACCGACAAATCCGTGCGCCCTTCAGGGGCATCAAAAAAGGCGTCTGATTTGCATCAGACGCCTTTGAGTTTGAATGGTGATCAGGCCAGCAGCGGATTTTCCGATTCTGCCGGCTCGGCGGATTCTTCCGGTTCCGGCTCATCCGGAATTTCAACGAGCGGTTTGATCTCCACCTTGCGGTAACGGTCAAAGCCCGTGCCCGCCGGGATGATGTGGCCCATGATGACGTTTTCCTTGAAGCCGCGGAGGCTGTCAATCTTGGAACGCGTCGCGGCTTCGGTGAGCACACGGGTCGTGTCCTGAAAGGACGCCGCGCTCAGGAAGCTGTCGGTTTCAAGCGACGCCTTGGTAATGCCCAACAGCACCGGAACGGCTTCGGCGGGTTTGCCACCCTTCTTCTCAACGGCCTCGTTTTCGGCCTCGAATTCAAGTTTGTCCACCTGTTCGCCCCAGAGGAACTGCGTGTCGCCGGTTTCGGTGACGCGCACCTTGCGGAGCATCTGGCGGACAATGATTTCGATGTGCTTGTCGTTGATCGTCACACCTTGCAGACGATAAACTTCCTGCACTTCGCCGACCAAATGTTCCTGCAATTCCTGGGCACCGCAGACTTCGAGAATCTCGTGCGGATCCATCGGACCTTCGGTGAGCTGCTGGCCCTTTTTGACCAGATCGCCCTTGAAGACAATGACGTGCTTGCCGATCGGAATGAGATGCTCCTCTTCCAATTGCGTCTGCGTGTCCTTGATGAGGATGCAGCGTTTGCCACGCACGCTCGGGCCAAAGTCAGCGATACCGTCAATCTTGGAGATTTCGGACGCGTCTTTCGGACGGCGGGCTTCAAACAGTTCGGCCACACGCGGCAGACCGCCCGTGATGTCGCGGGTCTTGGCCTGTTTACGCGGCGTCTTGGCGAGCAGTGTGCCAGGCCAGATTTTGTCGCCTTCACTGACCACGATGTGCGCGCCGGAGGGAATTGGATAATTCGCCACGACTTCGCCATGATCATCGGTCATGATGATCTGCGGATGCAAATCCTCCTTGTGATCAATGACGACCATGGATTCTTCGCCGGTGGCCTCATCCACTTCCTGCTTCATGGTGACGCCCTCGATGATGTCGTGGAACTTCACCTTGCCGGCCTTCTCGGAGAGAATTGGCACGTTGTGCGGATCCCACTGGACAAACGTATCGCCCTTCTTAACCTTTGAACCGTCCTTGAAGGAAATGACCGCACCGATGACGATGGTGTGGTTTTCCAGTTCGCGACCGTCGTCGGCCAGAATCTGGATGGAACCATTTTTATTCAACACGATGCTGTTGCCGTCTTCCAATTCCACGGAGCGCAACTCGTTGTATTTGACGACACCGTCGTGTTTGGACTTGATCTGCGGTTGTTTGAACACGCCCGCCGCGACACCGCCCGTATGGAACGTGCGCATCGTGAGCTGGGTGCCGGGTTCGCCAATGGACTGGGCGGCAATGATGCCGACCGCTTCGCCCAGTTTGACGAGGCTGCCCGTCGCGAGGTTGCGACCGTAGCAGTGCTGGCAGATGCCGTGTTTGCTTTCGCAAGTAAGCACCGAGCGGATGCGCACGCGGTCAATCGCCGCAGCGTCAATGGACTTGGCCCGGGTTTCGTCAATCTCCTCGTTCGCCCGGACCAGAAACTCCTTCGGGCTGACGGGGTTCACAATATCGTCACAGGCGTAACGGCCCACCAAGCGGTCGGAAATCTTCACGACTTCGTCTTCGCCCTCGAACACCGGGGAGACCCAGATGCCGTTCGTGGTGCCGCAATCGTTTTCCTGGATGATCACATCCTGGGAAACGTCCACCAGTTTGCGCGTCATGTAACCGGAGTCGGCCGTCTTGAGCGCGGTATCGGCCAGACCCTTGCGGGCACCGTGCGTGGAAATGAAGTATTCCAACACGGAGAGACCTTCGCGGAAGTTCGCCAAAATCGGCTTCTCGATGATTTCGCCGCTGGGCTTGGCCATCAAACCGCGGAGACCGGCGAGCTGACGCACCTGCTGCTTGTTACCACGGGCGCCGGAATCCACCATCAAATAGACGGGGTTGTATTCCTTCTTGCCCTGGTTCTGTTCCAGCGTCTTGAACATCACGCCGGAAATCTGATCCGTGCAATGCGTCCAGATGTCCACGATCTTGTTGTAACGTTCGCCGGAGGTGATGACACCCTTGCGATATTGCTTCTCGACTTCCTTGATCTGCTTGTGGGCATTCTCGATCTGTTCGCCGCGTTCCTTCGGCACGATCATGTCGTCAATGCCGATGGACACGCCGGATTTGGTCGCCTCGCGGAAACCAATTTCCTTGAGTTTGTCGAGCATCACGACCGTCTTGTCATGGCCGGCAAATTTGTAACACTTCCAGATCAGGTCGCCGAGGTCGGACTTCTTCACC
>JAJXXI010000404.1 GCA_021781185.1 bacterium | reverse complement strand
CTCAACCACGTCATCCGCACGCACCCGGAAATCGTCCGTCACTACGGCGCTGAAACCTGGCTCGACCCCGGCGAACCCGAATCACGGAAACGCGCAATGGATGCGGTGCTTGACGTGGTAAAGCGTTACGACGTGGACGGCGTTGTTTTTGACGATTACTTTTATCCATATCCCCAAAAAGGCTGGGGCGGCAAGACCCTGGATTTTCCGGACGGCGCGAGCTGGAAGAAATTTGGTTCCACCAGCGGGCTTTCGCGCGATGACTGGCGGCGGGCGAATGTCAACCGGTTCGTCCAGAAAATTTCCCAGGCCATCAAAGCCGCCAAACCCTGGGTGCAATTCGGCATCAGCCCGTTTGGCATCTGGCGGCCCAAAAATCCGCCGCAAATAACCGGGCTGGATGCCTATGGAGCCATTTACGCCGACGCACGGCTCTGGCTGGCCAACGGCTGGGTGGACTATCTCGCCCCGCAACTTTACTGGCCCATCGCGCAGCGCGGGCAAAGCTTCCCCGTCCTGCTGCAATGGTGGCGCGAACAAAATCCCAAGGGCCGCCACGTCTGGGCCGGATTGAACGACGCAAGCTTGCCACCGGATGAAATCCGCCGCCAGATTCAATCCGTCCGCACGCAGACCAGCAACGGCGGCGAAATCCATTATCACCTGCGCTGCATCGCGGACAACGCCGCGCTCGCCGCTGTTGTCCGCAAGGAATACGCGCAACCCGCGCTCGTGCCGGCCACTCCGTGGCTGGATGCCGCGCCGCCGGAACGGCCGAGGCTGACCGCGACCGTCGGAAGAGATTCCGCACAATTCTTCTGGGAAAACAGCGGGCGGGAACCGGCCCGCTGGTGGGTGCTGCAAGTCCGCACGGACCGTGACTGGACGACGGACATTCTGCCCGCCGGACAGACCAGCCACTATTTTCAGAATCCCAAATTCGATGCCATTTCGCTGCGGGCCGTGGACCGGCTGGGAACTTTGAGCGCACCCACTGTTTTGATGCGCAAATGAGTTTTTGGATCACGCGGCGGCGTCCTCCGTCGGCAGCCGAAGCGGCCAGCCCTGGCAGGAAGTGGGGAAGAAAATGGTTTTGGAAGGGCTGTAAGCCGAATTCTGTCTGCGCCTTGCGGCGGAGAGAATCATTTGTCTGAGCGACCGATACCCGAAACCTGTTTCGCTTTCACGAAACGCGGAGCGGGCCGCTCCTCGGTTTCCTATTTGGCCTTGCACCCGATGGGGTTTTCCGTGCCGCGTCGCTTGCGCTTCGCGCGGTGCGCTCTTACCGCACCTTTTCACCATCACCGCCGGCTTGCACCGGAGGCTGTCTGTTTTCTGTGGCACTGTCCGTCGTGGCGTCTTGAAACGCCGCTCCTGCGTGTATCCCAGTCGAACGGACCTGGGTTACGCAGCATCGCGCCCTGTGGAGTTCGGACTTTCCTCCCCGGACTTGCGCCCGGAGCGATTCTCCGCCCTTCCAAAACCGCAATTAACATATCAAATGCCGGCGGAATCACAAGCCAACGGTAGAACACAGCGTCGCGATGGAAAGAAACTATTATTTCAACGCCTTGGCGAGAATTTCTTTAACAAACCGTGGGATTTCCAAACCCGATTTTGCCGCGTCCGACTTCAACTTGTCGTATTGCTTCACTTCCTCGCCCTGCCAGACCAGATCTATCCGCCGGATTTGCCGCATGGCCACATGACTGTAGTTTTCCGGGAACGCCCAGTAGCATGACAGACAGATATTTTTGTCCTTCGAGCTTTTCCAGTTCTCACAATGTTCGCATGACCAAGATTTTGCCCGGTTCGCTGAACCGCAGAGAAGCATGAAGTCGTCCGGCTTGAGGTCATCGCTGTCACCGGCCACTTCGTAAGGCACACGATGGTCAATCTGCAAATTAGCCTCGTCCATCTTTTCCAGATAAATGAAGCACTGGCAGCCATACCTTTTGATGAGCTGTCCCTTGATCATTTTGGAAAGCCCAGTGCGTCCGCTGAATCTCCGAAATTGTTTTTTAGAAGGATCGGCAAAACGGTAGGCTGCAATTTTCCGACCATTGGCAGCTTCGACCCGAAAGGTTTCCAGTTGAATGCCCAGTTCCCGAACATCACGCGCCGCGCGCGGCGGATGATCGTAACCATATTTGCCTTTCAAATCTTCTGTGGTGATATGGCCGTGCTTGAGAATGTGATCAATCACAGTCTTCGGACGTTTACCCGTGACGGAGGCGCACAGTTCAAGAAATTCTTTTGGATACTTTGGCTTTGCCATAGGGAACGGGATTTTCCATCAATTGCATCTGTTCATCCCGACGATGCCGATGAATCGAGGGATGAACGTCCAATTCATCTGCCAGCGCGGGTGATAGATACAATGATTCCACCGTCATTTCGTCGCGGCCAAGCAAAGTTGCCTGGGAGGAACGTCCGGCTTCGACTTCCACCAGCGTCAAGCGCAGCCGGGCGGGCAAAGGCTTGCCGTAACTGCGACTGCCCAAACGCCCGTCGTAGCTCACCAGATAGCGGACGTTTTTCAGGTTCAACACCGTGAGTTGCGCCACAAAATCGTCGAAAGAGATCCCGGAGAAATACCGCGAGTCGCGTTCCCCACACACACCCTGATACGGCGGATCCATGTAAACCACGTCATCCGCGCGCACGTTTGCCAGCACGTTTTCATAGCTCAAGGCGGTGACAATGGTTTTGCCGCGCAACAACGCCGAAATGGCGTTGAGGCTGGCCTGCATTGTCTCCGGCCGGGTTCCCAAGCGACGTTTGTCTGGGCTTTGATTGAACCATCCTTCCCCGTTATAGCGCACCGCGCCCTTCACACAACGGGCCAGCAAATACAACAGCAATCGCGCATCCTGTGTGCGGTTGAACGACTCGCGCACTTGATAATAATGTTCCAACGCATCCGCGTGGTCAGCCCGCCAAATCTCCTTGTAGAACTTCCCCAGCTCTTTCGGGCTGTTGATGATTTGGGACAACAACTGTGCCAGCGGCGCGTTAAAATCATTCAGCCAGAATTCCCCCACCCGGCCGCGCGCCGCCGAGGCGATGGAAAGGGCGGCGGAACCGCAGAACGGCTCAACCAACCGCGTGGTGCCAGGCGGCAAATACTGAAGAATCAACGGTGCCAGCGCCCGCTTGCTGCCTTGATATTGGAATGGCTGGGGAACGGTCATTACTTAAAGTCAACGCGGACGCTTGCTGGAGTCATTGTTCCGAAAACCACGCGCCACCAATTCCACCAATTGTTTGGCAACGGCCTTTCCGGGATTTTTAATCCGCCGCCGTCAAGCTCATGTCGCTGGTAAAATACAGAATCCGGCCGCAGTTCGGGCAGGTGACAATTTCCGCCTGCTGGGCGCGGCAGTTGGTCACGACTTGCGCGGGCAGTTTCATGTGGCAGCCGCCGCAGGCGCTGTGTTCCACGCCCACGACCACGTTCTCGCCCTTGCTCTTGAAAATCCGCTCGTAACGGTTGCGCGTGGAATCGTCCACGACCGCCGCCAGTTGTGTCCGGCCGGCCGTCAGTTCCGTCAGCTCTTTCTTCAAGTTAGCCTCGCGCTGATCCAGCTTGCCGATCTGGTCGTCCACGAGTTTTTTTGCGGCGGCGGCCTCGGCGGTGGCGCGGGCGACATCCTTTTGCGCGGCCTCGGCCTGTTCCATCAGCACGATTTCCGCGTCCTCGATCTTGAAAATCACTTCCTTGGCCATCTCGATTTCGTGCGTGAGGGCCTTGTATTCCTCGTTTTTGCGGGTGAGCAACTGCTGGTTCAGGTATTTTTCAATCTGGGACTTCTTGGCCTCGATTTCGAGGTCGCGTTGCTTGCGTTCGGATTCGATCTGCTTGACGCGTAGTTTCGCCGTCTCCAACTGGGTTTGGGTGGAAGATGCCTTGGCGCGCAAGCCCTCGCGTTCGGGGCCGATATGGGCAAGTTCCTGGGTGACCCGGAGCAATTTCCGGTCGCGATCTTGTAAAATAAGCAGCTTCTCGATGATTTCCTGCATGTAAGAATCAGGCTAGCCGCGAAAGAAATCCAAGTCAATGCAGGCAAACGGCCGGCGCGCATTTTTTTCCCGCGGCAAATAGGTTTTGCAGTTTGCCCGCCGGCGGCTAACTTACGGCCATGCGTTTCATCGGCAATGTCATTGAAAAAATGCAGCGGCACCCGAAGCGGGTGGTGTTTCCCGAAGGCGAGGAACCACGCATTCTCCAGGCGGCCCGGCAGTTTTACGCGCTGCGACTCGGCGCCCCCATTGTGCTCGGCGACCCGGCGCGGATCCGTGCCGTGGCCGAGGCCATGAAAATCACCCTCGAAGGCGTGCGCATCATCAATCCCGCCACCAGCGAGGATCTGGAGAATTTTGCCACCCGGCTTTACCGGGTGCGCCGCGAAAAGGGATTGCGCCAGAATGAGGCGCGCGAGGCGATGCTCCAGCCCAATTTCTACGGGGCCATGATGCTGGCCATGCACCAGGCGGATGGCCTGGTTTCCGGCGCGTCGCACATCACCGGCAGCGTGCTGCGCCCGCTGTTCCAGATTGTGAAGGCGGCCCCGGACATCGCCGCCGTGTCGAGTTGCATGGTCGTGGAGGTTGAGGACACGCGCATCGGCGAACACGGCGTCCTGTTTCTGGCCGACTGCGGGGTGATTCCCGAACCGACGGTGGATCAACTGGCGGACATTGCCGTTTCCACGGCGCGGCTGGCGCGGCACATGCTCGGCGTCCGGGCGCACGTGGCCATGCTTTCGTTTTCCACCAAGGGCAGCAGCGCCGCGCATCCGTCCATCGGCAAAATGCAGGCCGCCACGGCCCAGGCGCGCCGCAAGGCTTCCCAACTGAATGTCGAGGCGGATTTCGATGGCGAATTGCAGGTGGACGCCGCGCTCATGCCCGAAGTGGCCACGCGCAAACTGGAGGACAGCCGGGTGGCCGGCCGGGCCAACGTGCTGATTTTTCCTGATCTGAATTCCGGCAACATCGCCAGCAAGCTGGTCGGCCTCATCGGCCGCGCCAATTCCTACGGCCAGATTCTGCTGGGCCTGAACCGGCCCGCCGCCGACGTCTCGCGCAGCGCCTCGCCCCACGACATTCTCGGCGTGGCGGCCATTGTCGGCGTGCAGGCGACCGATTACTTGAAACTCTATCCCGGTGCGGACGCGCACCTGCCCGGCGAATGAACCGGCATCCTGAGCCCCGCCTGTTTCACGGCCCCTCCTGCGGTGAAAACTCAAGCTTGAATTGATGTGAACACCACCACGCCCCGCGTTTTCATTGCCGCCACCCGCCAGAACGACGGCAAAACCACCGCGTCACTCGGCCTGATCGCCGCGTTGCAGCAGCACTTTCCACGTATCGGCTACATCAAGCCCGTCGGCCAGCGCTTCGTGGAAATTGAGGAGCAGAAGATTGACGAGGATTCCGTGCTGATGAACTCCGTTTACCGGTTGAACTGCCCGCTGGTGGACATGAGCCCCATCGCGGTGGAACCGGCGTTCACCCGCAAATATCTCACCAGCGCCAACAACGAGGTGCTCGTCAAAAAAATCCAGGATTCCTTTGACCGCGTCGCCTGGGAAAAGGATTTTGTCCTCTGCGAAGGCTCCGGCCACGCCGGCGTTGGCTCGGTGTTTGACCTGTCCAACGCGCAGGTGGCCAAGACGCTCGGGTGCAAGGTCATCATTGTCTCACGGGGCGGCATCGGCAAGCCGATTGACGAGGTCGCGCTGAACCAGGCTTTGTTCGAGAAGGAAGGAGTCGAGATCATTGGCGTCATCATCAACAAGGTGATGGAGGACAAAATTCCGGAAATCACGCGGTTCGTCCGCAGTGGCCTCAAACGCAAGGGCCTCGAACTGCTTGGCGTCCTGCCCCACCACAACATTCTGTCCAAACCCACCGTGGGCCTGATCCGGGAAGAGCTGGGCGCGGAATTATTGAATGCGCCGCCCACGCTCAAGACCCTGGTGGATGACGTCGTCGTCGGGGCGATGGGCGCCCATACGGCGATGCAGTTTTTCAAGCGCGGCGTGCTGCTGATCACTCCAGGCGACCGCGAAGACGTCCTGCTGGCCGCCGGTGCCACGGCTCACCCGGACAATGCGGATAACATGGCCGGCATTGTGCTCACCGGCGGGTTGCGCCCCGGCGCGGGCGTCATCAAGGCGCTGCAAACCATGCCCATTCCCGTGCTGCTCGCCAAGTCGGACAGTTACCAGGTGGCCTCGCGCGTTCATGATCTCACGGTCAAAACCACGCCGGCGGACGCGG
>JAJXXI010000538.1 GCA_021781185.1 bacterium | reverse complement strand
CTGAGCCTTGTTCCATGGCCGTCTAAAAATCTGCGGCGGTATACTATTCGGCACGATTCTTAGCCGGTCTTTTCCATCAGATCCTCCGCCGGGTAAGTCCAGATTTCCGCCAGCGTTGGGTGGTAATGCGGCATGGCCGCGAGTTCGTGAACGGTCATGCGTTTTGCCATCGCGGCGACGATTTCGTGGATGAGTTCGCCGCCGCTTGGGCCGACGCATAAACCGCCAAGGATTTCGCCGGTCTTCGGATTCGCCAGCAGTTTTACGAAGCCGTCCTTCGCCTCCATGATGAGCGATTTGCCGTGGTCGTTGAATGGATAGCTTGCCGTGAGAAATTTGATTCCGCGCGCGGTTGCTTCCTTTTCGGTCAAACCAGCGAATGCCACCTGCGGTTCGGTGAACACCACGGAAATCAGCAGGCGGTAATCCATGCAGCGCGGCTTCTTTGGCTGCACGATGTTGTGAATTGCCGTTTCGCCCTGTTGAATCGCAATGTGGACGATCTCGTGCGGCCCGGTGCAATCACCGGCCGCGAAAATATGCGGCACGCTTGTCTGCATTCTGGCATTGGTGACGACTCGTCCATCCGGCTCCGTTTTCACGCCCGCCCTGGCCAGATCCAGCGCCGCCGTGTTCGGCGCACGGCCCAGCGCAAACAGGATTTCCTCGGCGGCCACGGTGATGCGCTTGCCCTTTGCCTCAAATGAAACCGTCTTCAACTTTCCTCTGCGCCCCGCAGCCACCAGTTTCGTGCCGGTGAAAACCGCCAGGCCTTCGCGGCGGAATACCTTCTCAATTTCCGCTCCGGCATCCGGGTCAAATTCCTTCAAGACGTGTTCACTGCGCTGAACCAGCGTGACCTTGACCCCGAAACGCGCAAAGAACTGCGCGAACTCGCACGCAATCGCCCCGCCGCCGAGAATGATGAGCGACTTTGGCAGCTTCTTGAGCGCCACGGCCTCATCGCTCGTGATGAAGCCAACGTCGTTGAGTTGCGGCAGCGGCACCGGCGCGACGCGCGAACCGGTGGCGATGACAAAATGTTTTGCCGTGAGTTTTTTTCCATTGTTCAAACGCACCGTGTGCGGGTCGAGAAAGGCTGCGTTGGCGCGAATGAATCTGAATTTGCCGGCGTTGAGCTGTTGCGCCCGGAAGTCGGCAAAATCCCTGATCATCCGTTTCTTTCGCGCCATGACTTTGGCGAAATCGAAGGCAACTTTGCCGGCGCGCACGCCCCACGTTTCCGCATGTTCGGCGAGATGTTTCACCTCCGCCGCATACAGCAACGCCTTGGTGGGCATGCAGCCGCGCAGAATGCAGAGTCCGCCCACCTCCGTGCCGCCTTCAATGACGACGGTTTTCAAGCCCGCCGCCGCCGCCGTGCGTGCCGCCGCGTAACCGCCGCTGCCGCCGCCGATCACGGCCACGTCAAATTGATATGTGCCTCGCATTTTCATCCCAGACAATGGTTGAGGCGGGCGGGGCTGACAAGTTTTCGTGTGGGGAAATTTGACTGGTGTTCAGAGGGCATCGGCGTAAAGTCAGACTTATCCCACCCACCGCACCAACAGCGGACAATGGCGCGCGGCCAGGTTTAATCTGCCGGACTATGGCCGGGGTGGATTTTTCCGGAAGATCAAATATCATCGTTGGCATGAGCGACATCATCTATCCCCGCAGTCCGCGCGAAACCATGAACGGCTGGCACTATCTGCCGCGCTACGTTGACAAAATCCGCCTGCATCTCGCCGGCAAACTCCACGCCGACTACCAGGAAAATCTCGGCAAAGGCTTCGACGGCCTCTGGCTCCAGACCGCCGGCATCACACACGACCAATTCATGAGTGTCGTCAAAAATTCCATCACCGATGGCCAGGTCTGTGACTGGGTGCGCCTAAACGTGAAGAAAACGCAGGCAGAGAAGGACGCACACTGGCAGGAAATGTTGAACCGCCCCAAGGCGGATGACGAAGCCGCCATCGCCCGGCTGAAGATGCGCAAGGAGCAATGCGGCAGCGGCCACCGCGACGACGTCAAAACTTTCGTGGACGTGATTGACCTGGACGAAAAGCGGATTTGAGCCGACGGCGGCCCGGCGGCTCATTGTCCGGCGTAATACGCATCCACCTTGGCGGCGACATCCTTGTAGCTGATGTCCGACTCGTAGATGATCTTGAACTGCTCGATGGCCTCCTCCTTTTTGCCCATGCCTTCGAGCACGCAGCCGAGCTGGTAGATCAAATCTTTTTTTTCCTCGTCAAAGCCGGGCTTTTCCTTGATGGCGTTTTGCAGCGTCCGCGCCGCGAGGTCAAACATCTTGCGCTTGGCAAAGCATTGTGCGAGAAAGCTCATCGCCGCCAGCCGCTTGTTCGGATTGCCCTGGGCTTTCTGAAATTCCGCGATGGCCTCGCCGATTTTGCCGGCCTGAAAATACATCTGCCCCAGCTCGAAACGGATGGCCAGATCGGTCGGATATTTGTCCGCGCGCTTCTGGCATTCCGCCAGTTGATAATTCCCCTTTTCCGCCGTGATGGCCGCGACTTTTTCCGCGTGGCCCGCCTCGAACGGGTTCAACTGCGCGATCTGGTAATCAAACTGCCGCACCGTGGTTTCCGCCATGGCGCGATCCAAGGCCGAGTCGCCGGCCATATCGGACTGCTTGATGCGCTCGTAGAGCGCCAGCGCCTGGGGAAACTGGTTCTTTTGCGTGTAAAGTTCCGCCAGCGAACGCAGCAGCTTGAGGTTGTCCGGCTCGGTTTGCAGGCGCGCTTCGTATTCGCCAATGAGCCGCTCGGCTACGTCCTCGGACTTCTGCACCCGGTTTTCCTGCTCGAGCGAGACGGATTCCTCCTTGTTCTTCAACACGTCGCGGAAGGAGCCTTTGCCGCCCTCCAGCTCGTTATAGCCGCCCTCGTCGAGGGTCCGGTGGGCGGACAGATTTTTCTGCGCCTGAACCAGATCCGGATCGTAAGGCATGGAGCGGACGAGGTCGTTCAGGGCTTTTTCCGCCAGAGCCGCGTTGCCGCCGGACTCCGCGACGGCGTTGGCGAATTCGATGACCAGCGCCTTGTCCTTGGGGGACAATGTCACCATCGTCTCCAGCGAGAGCGCCGCGGTCTGCGGCAGCTCCAGAGCGTGTGCCGCGTCCACGATGATGCGGTGGGCAAAGGGGTTGTTGGCATCGCCGTTCAGCACCTGCTCGGCAATGGCCATGGCCTCGGCGGGATTTTTGTGGAGGGACAGCTTGGCCTTGGCGATGTGCGGTGAGGAGCCCGCGCCGCTCAGCATTTTTTTGAAAAAACCCGTGCTGGCCCCGGCCGACCGCCGGGTCTGGGCATTGCGCAAGGCCTTGCGGCATTCAAACAGTCCCGGTTCCCGCTCCAACACTTGGCAGAAGAGCGTGGTGGCGTAGTCAAAGTTATCCCGCTGCGCGGCCTCGACCGCCTTGGTGTAAAGCCGCCGCAAATCCGGCGGCAGTTCGTTCAGTTTTTTTTCAGCCATAAAAAATCAAAGTTCAAGCCCCTTGCGCCGGTCAGCCGCACTGCGCCCGCTGCCGCAAGGCATGATCCACCAAGACCAGCGCGGTCATGGCCTCGACCATCGGCACGGCGCGCGGCAGCACACACGGATCGTGACGTCCGCGCCCCTTGAGCGTGGTATTATGCAAAGCCTCATCCACCGTGTCCTGCTCGTGCATGACGGTGGCGACGGGCTTGAAGGCCGTGCGGAAGCAAATGGTCTCCCCGTTCGAGATGCCGCCCTGAATGCCGCCGGAACGGTTCGTGGTCGTAAAAACTTTTCCGGCCTTGGCGCGGAACGCGTCATTGTGTTCGCGGCCCGTCAGCAGTATGCCGGCGAAACCATCGCCGCTTTCGAAGCCTTTGCAGGCCGGCAGGCTCAGCATGGCCTTGGCCAGATCTGCTTCGAGCTTGTCAAACACCGGTTCGCCCCAGCCGGCGGGAACGCCCCGGGCGACGCCCTCGACGATGCCGCCCACGGTGTTGCCTTCGCCGCGCATTTTCTCAATCAGGCGGATCATGCGCTCCGCCGCCTTTGCATCCGGACAGCGAACGATATTTGCCTCCACGTCCTTGAGCCTGACTTTTCCCGGGTTCACCTCGCCGATGATTTTTTGCACCTGCTTGACGTAGGCGAGCACTTCGACGTTGAATTTTTCACGGAGGATTTTTTTGGCAATCGCCCCGGCAGCCACCCGGCCGATCGTCTCGCGGGCGCTGGCCCGTCCGCCTCCCTGCCACGCGCGAATGCCGTATTTGGCGAAGTAGGTGTAATCGGCGTGCGAAGGACGGAACTTGTCCTTCATCTCATTGTAGGCCTCGGAACGCTGATCCTCGTTTTTCACCCAGAGCGAAATGGGCGTGCCCAGCGTGTGGCCGGTGGAAGAGATGCCGGAAAGAATCTGCACGGTGTCCGACTCCTTGCGCGGGGTGACAATTTTGGACTGGCCCGGACGGCGGCGGTCGAGGTCCGGCTGGATGTCCGCTTCGGAAAGTTTCAGCCTCGGCGGGCAGCCGTCCACCACCACGCCCACGCCGCCGCCGTGCGATTCGCCCCAGGTCGTGATGCGGAACAGTTGTCCAAAGCTGCTTGCCATGCGGAGAGTGTGCGGAAAAAAGGCGGACCGGTCAAATCTACGTTGAATGGCGCGGCGGCGGACGCGGGGTGCCGGCGAATCGGCCTTTGCATTCCGCGCCGTTTGGCGTAGTTTCCATCTTTCGGCAGACAGAAAAATTCGCAGCTATGAGCAAGGAATTCATCAAGATCGGCGGCGCGCGGGAGCACAATCTCAAAAACCTCACGCTCTCCATTCCGCGCGACAAGCTGGTGGTCGTCACCGGCCTGAGCGGCAGCGGCAAGTCGTCGCTCGCCTTTGACACCATTTACGCCGAGGGCCAGCGCAAATACGTCGAATCGCTCTCCGCCTATGCGCGCCAGTTTCTGGACCAGATGCAGAAGCCGGACGTGGATTTCATTGAGGGGCTTTCGCCGGCCATCGCCATTGAGCAGCGCAGTTCCGGCAGCAGCCCGCGCTCGATCATCGCCACCACGACGGAAGTCTATGATTACCTCCGTCTGCTTTACGCGCACATCGGCCAGGCGCACTGCCCGGAAACCGGCGTGCCCATCTCCACGCAGAGCACCAGCGACATCGTGGATAAAATCCTCGCGCTGCCGCCCAAAACCAAGGTGATGCTGCTGGCCCCGGTCGTCCGCCGCCAGAAGGGCGAATTTCGCGACGTGTTCGAGCGCCTCGCCCGCGAAGGTTTTGTGCGCGTGCGCGTGAATGGCGAATTGCTGGAACTCGGCGAACAGGCCGCCCGCATCAAGCTTGATAAAAAGAAATTCCACAACATTGAGGCCGTCGTGGACCGCCTGGTGATGGATGAGAAAATCCGCGTGCGACTGGGCGATTCCGTCGAGACCGCGCTGCGCTGGGGCGAGGGCGTGATGTTCACGCTGCACCAACTGGAGTCGGGCAGGGCGGGCAGTCCTCTGCCCGCCGCCGGTTCAGCAGCAAACGGCGGCACGCACGGAGTGGCGCGCCCTGCCGGCGACGATTGGATCGAGACGCTGCACTCGAACAAGATGTGTTCGCCGGCGACCGGCAAAAGCTACGATCCGCCGACGCCGAAGCATTTTTCGTTCAACGCGCCCGCCGGCGCGTGTCCGGTTTGCCACGGCCTCGGCCAAAAGATGGTTTTCGACGAGCATTTGGTGGTGCCGGATTTTGACGAGCCGCTGGAAAGCGCCATCCAGCCGTGGCGGCGCGCGGGCAAGCGGATGAACATTTATTACAAGGCCATGCTGCGGTCGGTGGCGGATCATTTCAGTGTGAGTCTGGAGACGCCGTATCAGGATTTGCCGGAGGAATTTCGCAAGGTGCTCATGCACGGCTCCGGCGGGGATGATGTGGCCTTCAGGTTCTGGCGCGCGGGCAAGGTCAGCAGCATTGACCGCCCGTTCGAAGGCGTGCTGCCCAATCTCGAACGCCTCGCGACCGAGAGCGAAAGCGAATTCATCCGCAACCGCCTGAAGGCTTACATGGCTCCACAGTTTTGCGATGCGTGCAAAGGGAAACGTTTGAAACCGGAAATCCTGGCGGTGACGCTCGGCGGCGAGGATTTCACGTCCCAGTTTAAAGGCAAAAGGTCGAAGATCAAAATTCCCGGGCTGTCCATTATGGACGTGTGCGCGTTGTCGGTGGAAAAGGCGGATGAATTTTTCACCACGCTCAAGCTCACGGAATTCGAGCAGAAAATCGCCGCCGAAGTCATCAAGGAA
>JAJXXI010000585.1 GCA_021781185.1 bacterium | reverse complement strand
ACGCATTGAATCCGCTTGGCCCGGTTTTTGGCCGCGGAAAGCGCGGGCAGCAGCATGGCCGCCAGAATGGCGATAATGGCGATGACCACGAGCAATTCGATGAGGGTAAAACCTGACCGGCCGCGAGGCTGGCGCTGAGCTTCCGGGTTGGACATTTGAGGCCGGGCAAAACATGGTTGCTGCATGGAACTCCGACGACGAGGTTCACCCGTCAAAGGGCTTTTGAAAATGGTCACGTCAGACATTGCCATGCTTCGACCATTTTTGCCAAGCCTCACAAAGGTATGGTTCTGCCGGGATGCGTTTAAAGCGGCCAATCACCGAAAACAAGCCCCTGTGTGTCATCAATGCCGGTCCTCATGACGGTCCGGCCAATGAAAGCATCACCCGGCGGCGCACCCACAAACCCTCGCATTTGTGAGGCTAGGCGGATGGACGGGTTCCTGACACGATGAAATGATGTCAATCCAGCCAGCCTCCAACCGCCGCAGTGCGTTCGCCAAATGCCTTCAATATCCTCAGGCATGGCTGTCCGCCGCCGTCCTGACATTGCTCATCACGGGCTGCGCCACCACCCGGTCCGCACTCAGGCCAGCGCCGTTTTATCTTGGAGCCGATATTTCCGAACTGCCCGAACTCGAGCGGCAGGGGGCCGTGTATAGGGATGGAGACAAGCCGGGGGACGCCCTCGCCATTTTCATGAAACATGGCTGGACGTGTTTCCGCCTGCGCATCTGGGTGGATCCGCGCCATGGCGTCAACGGACTGGATGACACCACCCAACTGGCCAGACGGATCAAAGCCGCCGGCGGAACCTTCATGCTGGATTTCCATTATTCCGACTGGTGGGCTGACCCGCAAAAACAGAACAAACCGGCGGCCTGGGCGAAGCTCGATTTCGATGCGCTCACGAAACAGGTTGAAACTTACACGGCCCACGTGATCAAGACGCTGAAAGCCGCCGGGGCCACGCCGGATTTTGTGCAGATTGGCAACGAAATCACCGGCGGCATGTTGTGGCCTGATGCGCAGGTGCAAGTCCCTCACTCCACGGTCAAGGTGTTTTCCGGCGACGTGGTGGTCATTCATCCGCCCGAGCCTTACGATGACGCGAAACAGTGGGATCATCTGATCCGCGTGCTCAAGGCCGCGGCGGCCGGCGTTCGTTCCGAAACGACTCCCGCCGACCACGTCCGCATCATTGTGCATATTGATTGCGGCGGCGACTGGCCCGTCACCCGATGGTATTTTGATCATCTGACACAGGCCGGGGTGGACTTCGACATCATCGGCCAGAGTTTTTATCCGAACTGGCACGGAACCCTTGGGAACCTCCGCGACAACCTGCGCGAAACGATCCGGCGGTATCACAAGGATGTGATGATCGTCGAAACGGCCTACCCGAACCGGGCGGTGGAACTCTCCCCCGCAGCACGCAAAAACATGATCTGGCCGATGACGCCGGAAGGACAAAAGGAGTTTCTCGCCGCCGTCATCCAAACGGTCAAGGAAGCGCCTGACGGCTGCGGCATCGGTGTCAACTACTGGCGGCCCGAGCTGACCCACCTGCCCAAGGCGACCGGCCGTTTCAACGGGCCGGACGCCAATTCACTGTTCGATGCCCAGGGCCATCCCCGGCCCGCCTTGGAAGTGTTGCAATCGCTTCCGCGCCGCCCGTGACGCAAGTCGTGCCGGCAAAAGCCCTGGGTCGCGGGAAAACTGGAGCAATAAAAATCTCCAAGGCCGAAGGTTGGAATGCGGATTCGCGCCGACCGCCATTGGTTTTTAATCGGTTTTGGCGGAACGGAACTTGAGCGCCGCCTCGGTGCGCGACCGGACGTGCAGCTTGTGATAGACGTGGCGCAGATGCCAGCGCACCGTGCCGTCGGCCACGCCCATCCGGTTCGCGATTTGTTTGTTGGGAAAACCTTCGGCCAGCAATTCCAGGATTTCCCGCTCGCGCGGCGAAAGATCCTCCACCTCGGCGGCGGCGGCCAGCGGTTCCTGGAAAGAAAAGATGACCTTGCGCGCAATCTCGCGCGACATCGGCGCGCCGCCCTGTTGCACTTCGCGGATGGCGGAGATCAGTTCCTCCGGCGTGCAGCGTTTCAGCAGATAGCCGCACGCGCCGGCGCGCAGCGCCTTGAAAATCCGTTCCGTATCCTCATACACCGTCACCATGATGATCTGCGCGGATGGCAGGAGCTGCTTGAGCTGGGCGCAACATTCAATGCCGGACATGTTGGGCAGTTGAATGTCCATGAGCACGATTTCCGGCTGGTGTTTGGGAATCACCTTCAAAGCCTCCTCGGCCGTGGCGCAGGTGCAGACGCAGCGGTTCCCGGGATCCGTCTGCACAAATTCCGCGAGGCTTTCGCGGATGGTCCTGTTGTCTTCCACAATGGCAATCTTCGTCATAAAAATCAACGGGCCGGCACCACGAAACGCAGCGTCGTGCCGCGCCCGGCTGCGCTGGTGATCTCAAACCGGCCGCCCAGCTTTTCCAGCCGCGTGCGCATGTTCGCCACGCCGTCCATTTCGCCGGTGGGCCGGCCGGCCGGCAGCCCGCGACCGTTGTCGGTGATCGCCAGGCGCAATTCCTCCGCCTCCAGCCCGATGGCCAGGCGCACCTCCGTGGCGCCGGAATGCCGCACGACGTTGGTCAGCCCTTCCTTGAACGCAAGAAACAACTGATGCCGGTGGCGCGAATCCACGACGAAATCATCCGGCACGGATTTTCCTTCCAGCCGCCACGTGATGCCGGCCAGCCCCAGAAAACGGTCGGCATAGAGGCAGAAATAACTGACGAGCGAGGCCAGGGAGTCGTGGCGCGGGTTCATCGCCCAGACAATTTCATCCAGCGCGGCGACCATTTCCCGCGCCTTGCTGCTCATCTGTTCGAGATAATTTTTCCGTTTCTCGTCGTCGGCGGCCGCCGAACGCGCCCGCGCGCCCAACATGCTGATTTCCGTCAGGCTGGAGCCAAGTTCATCATGCAGGTCCTGGGCCACCCGGGCGCGCTCCTGTTCCAGCGCCCGCTGCTGTTCCACGCGCTGGCGTTCGCGGATTTGCGCGCCCAGTTCGGCCGTGCGCTGCTCCACCTTGCGGTGCAGTTGGGTGATCCAGAGCACGGTCACGGCCAGGCCGCAGATCAGCGCGCCCACGATGATGAGCAGCCGTTCCAGCGTCCACCACGGCGGCCGCGCCAGCACCTGGATGTCAGCGGCGGAATTCAGCAGCAGTTCAAAGCCGGCGATGTCCTGGCCCATGGCTTTGTTCGCGCCCAGGCTGGAATACACCCCGGTTAATTCCAGCAGCCCGCCGATGGGAAGCGAGCCGACGGAATCGCCGGTGCCGTTCAGGCGCGCGGCAAAAGTGCGGACCCCGTTTTGGATTTCCAAAATCCATTCCGACGGCGTTTTGCGCACGCTCACCAGCACGCCTTTCACGCGCACGAGCGTCGCATCGTATTCCGCGCGGGCCGGATCGTTCGCGGGCAGGACTTTCGCCGCCGGCAGCGCTGCGGAACCCGTTTTGCGCACCACCGCCTCGCGCAAGACCGGCGACGCGCCGCTCAATTCGGGAAAGCCCACCACATCCACAAGGTCGCCCGCCCGCACATCCACCGACCGCTTGGCGATAAACCGCAGGGCGTTCCGGCCATCGGTCAAACAACCTTCCGTGCCGCGCATGTGGACGATCTGGCCGGAAACTTTCACGCGCTGAAACACGCTGGCCTGCGGATCAAACAGCAGCAGGTCCGCCACGGTTTTGCCGGGCAGCGCGAACGGATCGGCCGGCGCGGGTTGATCCACCGAAATGGACGCGCCGTAAATCCTGATTTCACCGACCTTCACTTCGTGCGTCACGTAATCCCAGTTGGCAAACAGGCAGCCGCGCACGCGCACCAGCGCGTCTTCGTAACGGGCCAGTGATTCGGGTTTCTGGCCGGCCACGCGCACTTCCAAATTGATGCGCCCGTCCCGCGTGAGCAGCACCACATTGGTGGAATTCACCGCCGTGATGATGCCCTGCAACTCGACGTATTGGGCGTCGAGACTGCCGTTCAGCAACTGGTCCCACGTGGGGCGCACCGGGTCCGGCAGACGGCCGGCACCGAGACTCTGCAAATTCCGGGCATTCACAATCGGCGCGAACAAGCTGGGATCGGTCGTGCCGGCAACCTCCAGACATTCCCCGATCTGCGGCGGGAAGGCGCGGCTTTCCGAAAGATCCACAACATAAATCCCGCGCGTGGCATCCTGAAGCGTGAACGCCTGGCGTTCCGGAAGCACACAAGTGACCACCCCCCGGATTTTCACCGGATAACCGCGCCGGGCCTCCTCGCGTTTCAGCCGGTGAACCTCCGCCGCCGTGGTCAGGACCGGCAACTGCGCCGCGTTGGTGGCTGCCTCCAGAAAATCCGGCGCGGTCTTGATCAGTTCAACTTCCTTCGCCCCCGCCACCAGCAGCGTATTGGCCACGTTTTGACCGTCGGTGGTGAGCGCCCGCTGGCAAACGCCGGTGGCACGCAGGTGCCGGCCCGGGAGTTGCGACGATGACAGCCCAGTGCCATCCGCAATCCTGACGTGAAGCCGTCCCGTGCCGGAAACCAGCTCCAGATTCAACCCGTCGGCATCCTTGCTGGCGAACGCAACGGTGCCTTCCATTTTCACCCACGATAAATCTTCAGCCGCCGACAGGGTCTGGCCGAGCGCCAGCACGCGGGGCACCGGAAATTCGCAGGAGCCGATGCGGGTCACCTTCAGGGAGGGCCGGCCGACATACAACTGGCTGCCGTCGTCTGATTTCGTGAAGAAGGTGTAAAGGCCCGGACGCGGCACTTCGAGATAACCGGTGAATTCCAGCCCCACATGTTCGGTGCGTGGCAGCACACTCAGGTCAAAATGAGAAACCGCGCCGGAACGGATGGCGGACAACCGGCTGAAGTCCGGCAGCACTTCGCCGGTGGCTTCGCCGGCGGCATAATTCAAACCGTTCGTCCACCCGGCACCATTCCGCCGGAACAAGGCGGCGGCCGGAATCTCCTGCCGGGGCAGGCCCGGCCCTTCATATTCCACCACCAATCCGTAGTCGCTGATGCCGTTGAACCAGTCCAGCCGGAGCGGCTGCCGTCCCGCCCGCAGATAAACCGCGCCGGATTTTTCCGTCATCACATGGACGCCATCGTTGTCAACGACCGGGCCGATGACGCCGAGTCGGAAGCCGTTCGCCGTTCTGACCATGGTTCCGTGTCCCTCCAGACGAACGTGGTCCCCGGCCCGGACGGGCTGGTCCTGTAGATCCAGTTCCACCTCGCCGGTGCCGGAGGCATCGTGCAACACCAGCCGGTTGGCTGCCGGATCCGCCCACCAGACATCGGCCGCCAGATGAACTTGATAATTGCCCGCGACGGGACGGCTGTCAGGCAGCAATTGCGCAACGCTGGTCACTTCGGGAAAGGCCGGCGGCGGCGCGCCGTTCACTGCCAGGGCGAATGCCATCAAAAACCAGGCAGGCCAAAACCCCGGGTGAGGTGGCCGGAAATGGAAGCGGATGGGCATGGGTGGATTCTATTTCGTCGGCAAAGAATTAGCATCCGGAAAATCATCGGAAACACAGAACCACACAATTGTGAGGCTGGGCAAAGGACTGAATTAGGGTAATCTGTGGGCTATCCATCAAACCAAAGGCTCGGCAGAACCATGAAAAACCCAGCAACCTTGATTATTGTCCTTTCCACGTTGGCCATGTCGTCAGCCATGGCTCAAGTCACTTACACCGGTCCCGGCACTGCGCTGGGGAGTTCGCCTGCAGACGGCGCGGCGATCAGCAGCGTGGTGGTGGCCAACACCGCCAGCACCATCAGCTTTACGATCAATTCAACTGCGGCACAGGCTTCCTGGATTTTTTACGGAATTGAACTCCAGGTCGTCGGCCAGGCCGGCAATGGTTACACCGGTTTTGCCAATCCCTTCGGGCCGGCCATCGGCATCAGCACCGGCGTCAACTCCCTGATTGACACTTATGGAACGGGTGCCAGCACCTACACCTACAATGCGGGCTGGACCCAAACTTCCTCCGGAGCCTATGCCGCCGGAGGGACGGGAAACACATTCTCCACCATCACTGTGTCGTTGAGCGATCTTGGCTTGAATGTCGGCGACAGCTTCTATTTTGACGTGGTATCCAGCTACACTGCTCAAGCCAACGGCGGGCCGCAGTCGGCGTATGGTGCCCTGGCCTCGACCGGTTATCCTGCCGAATCAGACGGTGCCTATACGCCTTACAATGGCACCTCACATTA
>JAJXXI010000218.1 GCA_021781185.1 bacterium | reverse complement strand
TTCCGGCAGGCCGGCAATGGTGGTTTTCTCCTTCACCTCCATATCCGCGCCGTCCATCGGCTTGCCGTAGGCGTAGTGAAGCAAGACTTCCGGCTTGTGCTTTTGCAGCCATTCGAGGATTTGCCGCCGGTCTTTTCGTCGAGATATTCCCGTATCAACTCCGCGAGCTTTGCCGTCTTGGGTCTGCCGCCGGGGTTGCCAGACTGGCCTTTTTTTGAACGGGCGCAAATTCGCTGTTCTTCCGCTGTTTTGAGTGGAGCTAGTTTTCATGTTAATAGGCGTGCTTCATTCAGCATCAAAGTAGCGTTGCCTCGCTCCGCGCCGATGGCTGGTCCCGGTGAATTTCAAAACGCGGAAAGCGGATTCCCGCAACCTGTCCGCCATGCGCTCGCCGATGATATTCGTGATGATGTCCCATTCAAAGTTTGAAGTGATAATTGTTGGCATGCGTGCGCCGTGCCTGTAGTCGAGAATTTCATGGAGCAACGGCAATTCGTCCCGCCCGCCAGCGCTCAATCCAACATCGTCCAAGACAAACAGCCGGGCGAACTGTGCGCGGTCTATCGGATCAAACGCGGCCTTGTCGCGGTAAGTCTGGCGCAACGCGAACAGCAGTGACGACTGTTTGACAAACCACCCTTTCCGACAGTTGCGCCCGCTTGCCGTCTTTGGCTTCCGTCTTATGCTGGCGGCTGGCGATAAATTCCTCGACGGCTTCGGCAATCTCCTTGCGCTTGACGGTGGCGACGGTTTGCAAATAACCCTCGACGGCTTCGCCCGGACTCCGGCCAGCCAACTTTTCGAGCAACTCGACATAGCCGGACACGGCGGACAGCAAGGAAAGGCGTTTGCCGGTGGATTGCCGGAAAGATTCGAGCCTTTGCAGGGCGGCGAGTGCGTCGCGGGACTGGCTGGCGGACAGCGCGGCAGCCTGTGAACCGCTGGCCGCTTCGCGCACGATGCGTTCGGCGGCGGCTTTGGCGTCGGAATAAACGGCGAAAGTCTGCATCTTCCGCCGGCCCGCTGCGGTGAAGGCGACGCGGTAGTAAGCGAACTTTCCGGCGGGCGCGTAAATTTTCGCCTTGCTGCTACGGTGGCGGATGGCAACGGGGAATCTCACGCGCTTGTCAGCGGGTCGAGCTGAATTTTGTGCAAACTCTGTGCAAACATCTTGAGAATCACCAGATTTCTCAATAAAACTGGTGCCAGCGAGTGGAATCGAACCACTGACCTCGGGCTTATGAGTCCCACGCTCTAACCAACTGAGCTACGCTGGCCACCTTAACGGTCAAGCATTCTGCGGACATTTTGCCTGCTGTCAAACCGGGAATTGCATAGTCTTTCAACGTGAAGAAGCTTCGGCGCAGTTTTTACGACCGCGAGACCACGCTCGTCGCGCAGGATTTGCTGGGGAAATGGCTCGTCCACCAGACTGGCGGCGGCGAGCGCATCGGTAAAATCGTCGAGGTCGAAGCCTATCTCGGCGAACATGATCTCGCAGCGCATTCGTCCAAAGGGGTTACTGAGCGGACGAAAATCATGTTTGGCCCGCCCGGCCACGCCTACGTTTATCTGATTTACGGCATGCACCATTGCCTGAACGTGGTAACGGAAAAAGAAGGCAATGGCGCGGCGGTATTGCTGCGCGCGGTGGAACCGGTGAAAAATCTGACCGGCAAGACGAACGGCCCCGGTTTGCTCTGCCGCGCGATGGAAATTGACCGCCGGCTGAATGGCCATGACTTGTTGAGCGACGAGTTCTTCATCGCCCAACCGGAAGCTTCCGAAAAAATTACCATCGTCAAACGCCCGCGCATCGGCGTGGATTACGCGCGGCACTGGGCGAAACGGCTCCTGCGTTTTTACCTCAAGGGCAATCCGTTCGTCTCGCGGCCTTAAGCTTTTTCGCCGCCGGGAATTTCCTTGCGCGATTGCACGACCAAATCCACGAGGCCGTATTTCTTCGCCTCCTCGGCACTCATGAAATTGTCACGGTCGCAATCCCTCTCCACCTGCGAGACCACCTGGCCGGTGTGCTTGGAAAGAATGCCGTTCAACGTCTGTTTGAGCTTGAGCATATGCTTCACGCGGATTTCCACATCGCTGGCCTGACCTTCCGCGCCGCCCAGCACCTGATGGATCATGATGTTGGCATTCGGCAGCGCGAACCGCTTGCCCTTCGTACCGGCGCAGAGCAGCACCGCGCCCATGCTCGCCGCCTGGCCGATGCAATAGGTGTTAATATCGCAGGTCAGATATTGCATCGTGTCGTAAATCGCCAGTCCTGCCGACACGCTGCCGCCGGGCGAATTGATGTAGAAATGGATGTCCTTCTTCGGATCGGTCATCTGCAAAAACAAAAGCTGCGCAACGATGACGTTGGCGATACCGTCGTCCACCGGCGTGCCGAGAAAGATGATCCGGTCCACCAACAGTCGCGAAAAAATGTCGAACTGCCGCTCGCCGCGCGCAGTCTGCTCGATGACCGTCGGATAAGGAATGATCGAATTTTGCATGGCAAAATAACTACCGCATTTTTGCCGCAAGTAAAGGCGGGAAGTTTTTTGGCCACAGATTTTCGCAGATGGAACACAAATGGGAGAAATTCATATTTGTGTCGCCGCGTTTTATCAGTATTCATCGGTGCCCATCTGTGGCCTGAAATTTTTTCCAGATTAACACAAACGCACTTGCAAAATCCTGCGGCTTTTCGTTCACCCACTTAGTCACGGCGTCCGGAGTGAACCACGCGCCAGTCTCGACTTCGTCAGGGTGCAATGTGAACGGTCCTTCGCTTTCACAACGGTAAATCCAGCAGAATTCCCAGCCCGTCTCCTGGCACGCATCAATCTTAAACAGCCGCCGAGCCGGTAGCGGCAGGTGCAGGCCGATTTCTTCGCGCACCTCGCGCACCGCGCAGGCGTCATAAGTCTCGCCAGCGTCCAGATGGCCGCTGGCCGAGGAATCCCATTTGCCGGCGGCGATGTCTTTTTTCAGCGAGCGCTTTTGGAGAAAGATTTCGCCGCGCGCGTTGAACACCAGCACATGCACCGCGCGATGTTTCAAGCCCAGCCGGTGAACCTCGCGCCGCGTGTTTTGCCCGATAACCTCGTCGCGCTCGTTGACCACGTCAAAAATTTCTTCGCTCATAATTTCCATTTGGCCGCATCAAAGTCTTGTTCTTCAGCCCACATCAAAATTTTCAGCATCCTTTCGTGCCGATTCAGAAAATCACCGGTGATTTGAAAATATTCGGTATTGGTGGATTTCACTTCGGTGATGTCAGTTCTGAAAATTGGCCACTTCTTGCGTGGGATACGCCAGAAGAATGGGCGCGAGCGTCGCAACAATCAATGGAGCCTGATGAAAACCAGCCGGTGCATCAGAGTCAATCTGCTCAATTGTCTTTGCGGAGAAAGCGCGGCTTCAGGTTCGCCAGACAGATAAACTCCGCCGCCCAGCAAACGCTGCCTTAACAAGGCTACCCGGCTGACCCGACAAACCGATCCAAACTCAATTTCGCGGCGCATTCCGGCGGCAAGTCTATTTCATCAGGGGTTGGCCGTCGAGGATTCTTACCATTCATAAGCGCGGCCGCCTGGCATTGATTGCCACTGTTATTCCATTCAGATTTCATTTGCCAGAACCGGCGCTTGGAACTACGTTGGTCCCACTATTAAATTGGCTATGTCAAATGAAGGAACACAGTCAGCATCGGCGAATGATTTGCTGAAGAACTCCACGCTTTATCGCGAGTTTCAGGCCGAGCGCGACGAAATTCTCCGCCACAAGTGGATCGAGTCCGAGAAGGCCGGCCACGACATCGGATTCGAGCGCGCGCTCACCGACTGGATCATCAAACACCGCGCCCAGTGGCGCAAAGCCCGGCAGGCCGCGCCGCAAAATTGACCGCCGGCAATCTTCCTTTAACGCCGCCCTGCGAGGTGGCTAAGGAAAAATGAAAATCAAACTGACAACGCGAACCAGCCCCGGACCACGGGTGCCGTTCGTGATTTTTTATGCCTGACGCGACCGTCATTCTCGATGCCACGGCCATCCAGCGCGCGCTCACCCGCATCGCCCATGAAATTGCCGAACGCAACGAGCGCAGCACCGAAGTAGCGCTGGTCGGCATTCCCGTCGGCGGCGACCACCTCGCCGCGCGGCTTGCAAAAATCCTTGGTGGCATTTGGAACCATCCCGTGCCCGTCGGCATTCTCGACACCGCCATGCACCGCGACGACCTTGACCAGCGCGTCGCGCCGATGGTGCATCCGACGGAAATCCCCTTCGACGTGAGCGGCAAAACGATCGTGTTGGTGGACGATGTGCTGTTCAGTGGTCGCACGACACGCGCCGCGATGGACGCACTGAACGATTTTGGTCGCCCGAAAAAAATCCAGCTCGCCGTGCTGGTGGATCGCGGCCACCGCGAACTGCCCATCAAGGCGGATTTCATCGGCAAAAATGTGCCGACGTCGTTCGACGAAAAGATTTCCCTGCTGCTGTCTGAATCGGGCGCGGCGCAGGATGAGGTGATTTTGAAGAAGAAGTGAAGCGTTGGGTGGTTAAATCGTTGCATCGTTTAATTGAACTCTTGAACGCGAGGTTCGCGCGGCGACAATGCCACCGATTAACCATGGATCGATTCAATGAATTATGGCCTGGACCAAAAAACATCTGCTCGACATCGAGTCGCTCACGGCGGAAGAAATCACCACCGTGCTTGACACCGCGCGCGGCTTCAAAGCGGTCGGCGAGCGCGCCATCAAGAAGGTTCCGGCGCTGCGCGGCAAAACCGTCGTCAATCTTTTCGTCGAGCCGTCCACACGCACGCGCACGAGCTTCGAGCTGGCCGCCACGCGGTTGAGCGCGGACATCGTGAATTTCTCCACCGAGGCGTCGTCGTTCAAAAAAGGCGAGACGCTCAAGGATACCGCGCTGAATTTGCAGGCGCTCAACGCCGATTTCATCATCATCCGCCACAGCGCGAGCGGCGCGCCACATTTTCTCTCCCGCGTGCTGAACGCCCACGTCATCAACGCCGGCGACGGCGCGCACGAACATCCCACGCAGGCGTTTCTCGACTGCTTCACCATTCGCGAAAAAAAAGGCCGCATCGCCGGGCTGAACGTGACGATTCTCGGCGACATCCTTTACAGCCGGGTCGCGCGCTCGGACATCTGGGCGCTGACCAAGCTCGGCGCGAACGTGACGCTCTGCGGCCCCGCGACGCTCGTGCCGAAGGCTTTTGAGCAGATGGGCTGCCGCGTCACGCACGACGTGGATGACGCCATCCGCGACGCGGATATTATCAACCTCTTGCGCATCCAGCACGAGCGCCAGCGCAAGACGATGTTTCCGAGCATCGGCGAATACACGCAGCTCTTCGGGCTGACCAAGGCGCGCTTCGCCAAGATCAAGCCGGACGCGCTCATCATGCACCCCGGCCCGATCAATCGCGGCGTGGAGATTGACAGCGAGATTGCCGACTGCGGCCGTTCGGTGATTTTGGAGCAGGTGACGAACGGCCTCGCCGTGCGCATGGCGGTGCTGTTCCTGGTGAACGGCGGGAAGGCGCTGGCGGAAACAACGTAAGAAGAAAATGCAATGGTATCCGCTCCGCTGAAATTTTACTTTCCCTTCCAAGCCACCTGACCAAGACCGGCAAGGACAAGAATCGCGCCGCCGAGGTAGAGCAACATGGGTTTGTCCCCGGGCGAACCGCTGACGAGACTACTGATCTCTCCACCGACAGCGTGTGACATTTTGTAACCCCAAAAAATCAGGATTCCACCGACGACCAGACAAGTCAGACCGGGGATTTTTTGCATGGCGGTTTGAAGTTATTTTTTCCCGCCGGCAATTTTGAGCAGGAACAGCAAGACCACCGCGCCGACAAATGCGCAGATGAGCGCGCCCAGCAAACTGGTCGTGGCGATGCCCAGCAGCCCGAAAATAAATCCGCCCAGCAGCGCGCCGATGACGCCGACGATGAGATTTCCCAATAGGCCGAAGCCGTGTCCCTTGACCACTGCACCCGCCAGAAAACCGGCGACGAGGCCGATGAGGATAAACCAGAGCCAACTCATAATCGAATTATTCATCCCGGCACCGTCAGAAGCAACAGTAATCTAAAGAAATAAGACGGGCGCCCCCATAGTTACCGGCAGTTGCGGCGAGGCCATTATATAGTATTTCACATTGAAATTGGCAGCATAGTTGGTAAGGTGTGGGCATGAAAGCC
Organism: bacterium; assembly: GCA_021781185.1. GTDB lineage: Bacteria > Verrucomicrobiota > Verrucomicrobiia > Limisphaerales > UBA11358 > UBA11358. The sequence continues at coordinate 69 of JAJXXI010000218.1, read as the reverse complement.
TACACGATGGCTTTGCGTGAACGGGTGGTGAAGTTTGTTCGAGGCGGGGGCACCCGGGCCGAGGCCGCC
>JAJXXI010000522.1 GCA_021781185.1 bacterium | reverse complement strand
TGATGGCAATTCCTTCACGTGCTTCAACGTCAACAACACGCCGGGTTTGCCTGGCAACAAAATCGTTTTTTTGTTCGAGGACAGCCGTTCCAATCTCTGGGTGGGCACGGATAACACCGGCATCTGTCGCATCCGAAACGGGGTGGTGCAGAAATTGGATGCGGATGGTGCAACGGGAAAAGTGACCAGTGCCATTGAAGATCAAGCGGGGGTGGTATGGCTGGGGACGGCGGACGGGCAATGTTACTCGTGTCTGGCCGACCGGCCGGAATTGCGTCTGACGAATGCGCCGGCGCAGGTGGCGTTGCAACTGTTTTATCAGTCCACGCATCTACAGATGCCAGCAAAGAATGGCGTGGTTTGGAATTTGCAGGGAGGTCAGGTCGTCAAAATGCAGGACGGCCAGCCGCAGATTGACTATGGATCCAACCCTTGGCCGGCGGCGTTGACCCCGGCTGTGTTTCGGGCGGCGGGCGGGGTTTCTGGCGCAATTCTGTTCGACGCCAATGTCACGGCTGTGTGTGAGGATCCGTCGGGCAGCCTCGTGGTGGGCACGAAAGGATTCGGGGTTTACTGGGCCAATCCTGCAGGTGGCTGGCAGCACATCTCAACAGACGAAGGGTTGTCCGGCAAATATGTTTTGTCACTGTGTTTCGACCGCGAGGGCAACCTATGGGTCGGCACGGACGGCGGCGGGCTGGATCGCGTAAAACGGAAAATCTTCAACACGCCAGCCGGGTTGTCCGGCGGCGTCGCCCAGTCTGTTTCCGAAGATGCGCTTGGCGGCCTGTGGTCGGCCTTCAATTTGCGCGGGTTGACTTACTACCTGACCAACACCATTCAAAATTATGGGATTGGGCAGCAATCCAAAGCCTGGTCGGTGCTGGTGGATCGCGGGCAAACTGTCTGGGCCGGCACGAGCGGCGAAGGCTTGTTCCGCTTCCAGTCCGGCAATTTTGAGCCGATGGCCGAGGCGGGCCGGATCGGGCCGCAAATCAACGCCCTGTTTCAAGGACACGATGGCATCTTGTGGGTGGGCGGACAGAACGGCCTGGGCGCGTTTGACGGGCGGGACTGGAAGTTTTATTCCGCCGCAGACGGCTTGCCGCTTAATCCCGTTCGCGCTTTGGCGGACGATGCTGACACCAATCTTTGGATCGGCACGGATGGCGGCGGATTGTTCCGCTTGCGGGCCGGAAAAATCATCGCGGCGAGCGTTCCCGTGAAAGACATTTCCTGCCTGCTACCGGGACGGGACGACGCATTGTGGGTGGGCACGTCGGAACACGGATTGGGACGTCTGAAAGACGGCCATTGGATCAGTTATGCGGCCCAGGCTGGTTTACCATCTGATATCGGCTATCTGGTCGCCGACGACCAGAATAATTTATGGCTGGGATCGTATGAAGGACTGATCCGGGTGTCGCTGACCAATGAGCCGTCGGGGGGCACGGGCATTCTCGCCACCCGGCTGTTTGGCAAATCCGATGGTTTGCCGGCGCAGGAATGCGCCGCCGGTGCGCAGCCGGCCGCCATTCGTGCGCATGACGGACGACTCTGGTTTCCCACCATCGGCGGCCTGGTTTCGGTTCAGCCGGACGCGTTGCGGCCCAACACCAATCCGCCCGCCGTCCTGATTGAATCCGTTCTGGTGGATGGAGTGGCGTTGCAAACCAACCGGCTCATTCCAGTGGTGAAGGGAACCGTGATGTTGACTCCGGGCAGCGAGAAACTGGAAATTCATTTCACCGCGCTCAATTTTTCCGCGCCCAACCGCATTCATTTCCGCTACCGGCTGGAGGCTCACGACAAAAGCTGGACGGATCTGGGCGATGCCCGCGAGGTGCAAATCCGCGCGGCGGATCTGCCTCCGGGGAACTTTATTTTTCACGTCACCGCCTGCAACGAAGACGGTGTTTGGAACGAAACCGGCGCGACGCTGGCCATCACCGTCGAGCCGCCGTTCTGGCGCAAGCCGTGGTTCATTGCCGCGAGCGCGCTGGGTTTTATTGCCGTGCTGGCGGGGACGATTTACCTGATCTCCACCGCGAAGTTGAAACGCCAGTTGCGCGCGCACCGGCAAAAGGAGTTGCTCGAGAAAGAGCGCGCCCGCATTGCGCGCGACCTGCATGACCAGCTTGGCGCGAACCTCACGCAGGTGGCGTTGCTGGGCGAACTGGCCGAGGCGGACAAGCATCTGCCCGATGAAGTGGAGCTGCACGCGCAGCAGATTTACACGACAGCGCGCGACACGACGCGTTCGCTGGATGAAATCGTCTGGGCGCTGAACTCCGCCAATGACACGCTGGAAAGCCTGACCAACTATGCGTGCAAATACGCGCAGGATTATTTTGCGCTCGCCGGCGTGAGTTACCGCGCCGAGCTGCCCACGCAATTGCCGCCCACGCCGATCCTGCCGGAGGTGCGCCACAATGTCTTCCTCGCCTACAAAGAAGCCGTGAACAACGTGGTCAAGCACGCGCAGGCCACCGAGGCGCGGGTGAAATTGCAGTTGGAGCCGGGAAGGTTTATTCTCAGCGTCACGGACAACGGCTGCGGCCTGGGCGACCTGTCGCTGAAACAATTGCGAAACGGCATGAAAAACATGCGCAAACGCCTGGCCGACGTGCATGGCGAGATTGAAATTTTGCCGGGAGAAGCGGGCGGAACGGTGATTCGGTTTAGCGTGCCGCTGGCACCCCAAAAATAATTTATGCTCATTTCTGTATCCCTCGTGGAGGACAATGACCAGTTGCGCGGCACGCTGGCCAAGGTGATTGCCCGTGCGGAGGGCTTCCGTTTCCTCAGCGACTACGGCAGCGCCGAGGAGGCGCTGGCCGACCTGCCGAAGGTGAAGCCCGATGTGGTGCTCATGGACATCAACCTGCCCGGCATGAATGGCGTCGAATGTGTCCGCCGCCTGAAAACCGTCCTGCCGCAGACGCAGGTGATGATGCTCACCGTCTATGAGGACACGGAAAATATTTTCAACGCACTGGCTGCCGGCGCGAGCGGCTACATGCTCAAGCGCACGCCGACGAAGGAATTAATCAAGGCCATCCGCGAGATGAACTGCGGCGGTTCGCCCATGACCACGCACATCGCGCGGCTCGTGGTCCAATCGTTTCAGAAGCCAGCCGCTCCGGCTGCTCCAGCATCCGGCGGCGATTTATCGGAACTTTCCGAACGCGAACAGCAGGTGTTGGATTTGCTGGCGCAAGGTTTGATCTACAAGGAAATCGCCGAAAAACTCAACATCGGCTACGAAACGGTGCATACCTACATCCGGCGGATTTACGAAAAACTTCAGGTGCGCACCCGCACGGAGGCGGTCGCCAAATTCCTCCAACGATGAAACGGTCGTTCCCGGAGAATTCATCGGGAATGAATTGAAAGGCGGGGCGGTTGGCCCCCGTTGGTCATTGTAACCACATCTGGTGACAAGCCATCGCGGCTTTATCTGATACTCTAATTTCGTTGTTGCACGAGCAACGTGTTTAGAGCACCAGTTCTCATTGAGGCCGGAGTAGTGTCCGGCCTCTTTTCTTTTATCGATAGGGCAATTATCTCCTTATTTCATGGGGTTTTCAAGGGTTTTCTCATTTAACTTGCGGTAACTTTGGGTAACAAGAACCTACCAATTTCCTAGTTTTACTTGCAGTTTTACTGGCAGTCGAAAACGGCTGGATATGCCGGCTGCCGGGACAATCTGCAAAATGCGAGCGGCATGGGCGAAGATGTGAATGAAAAAACCCGGACACTACTCCGGGTCTTTTCAACAACACTGTTAAATTGTTTTGTCGGGGTCACTACTCCCAACGCTTTTAGATTAACACAGAGGAGATTTTCGTCTTGTCACCAGTGCTGGGGACAGGCCACCAAACAAGAAAATTGACCGGCAACCTGCCGGTGGGCACCGTGCGGAAATTGAATCCGCCGGCTGCACGGACAATACGAAAATCCGCAGGGAAAATTTTCGGTTGGACGAGCGTTGTCCGGGGCGTGTGATAATCCGGCGGCTTCGGCGGCTCACATTCAGGTGAATGCCAAGATACCGTGGTTAAAAATCCGGGGTGCAAAAAAAGCATCCCCGTAAAATCTGTGCCGGCTGCCAGCAATGGTTCACGCCGGATCCCAAAGCCGCCTTTCACCAGCGCTACTGCTCCAAGATCCGCGAATACGCCAAGCGTCGCGAGCTGGGCATCGTGAAGGAGTATTCGGACGAGGGCAAAAGCGGGCTGAACATCCAAGGGCGCGACTCACTCGCGCAAATGATCAGCGATGTCCAGGATGGGAAAGCGCACTTTTCCTCCATCCTCGTGTATGACGTGAGCCGGTGGGGCCGATTCCAAGATGCGGACGAAAGCGCGTATTACGAATACATCTGTCGCCGGGCAGGCGTATCGGTCCACTACTGCGCGGAACAGTTCGAGAACGATGGCAGCCCGATGTCCTCGGTGATGAAAACCATGAAGCGGACGATGGCGGGTGAATACAGCCGGGAACTTTCGACGAAAGTGTTTCAGGGCGCGTGCCGGCTGATCCAACTCGGCTCCAAGCAGGGCGGCACGGCAGGCTTCGGCCTGCGGCGGATGCTGATTGACCAAAACGGCGAGCGCAAGGCGATGCTCAAGATGGGCGAGCAAAAAAGCATCCAAACCGACCGCGTGGTGCTGGTGCGCGGGCCGGAAGAAGAAATTAAAATCGTCCGCTGGATTTTTCAGACCTTCATCGGCGAAGGGAAAATTGAATCCGAGATTGCAACCATTCTGAACGCGCAAGGTGTGAAGACGGATTTTGGGCGGGAATGGAACCGGGCGACGGTGCATCAAATCCTGACCAACGAAAAATACATCGGCAACAATGTTTATCACCGCACGTCCTGCAAGCTGAAGAAGAAGCATGTGGTCAATCCGCCGGACAAATGGATTCGCGCCGATGGCGCATTTGAGGGCGTCGTCGAGCCGGAACTATTTCTGCGGGCGCGGGAAATCATTCTGGCGCGAAGTCAGAAATTGACGGATGAGGAAATGCTGGAAAGGCTCCGCACCTTGCTGAAAATGCACGGGCGCATTTCGGGCATCCTGATTGATGAAGCCGAAGGACTCCCATCCAGCACGGCATTCAGCCATCGCTTTGGAACATTGGTGAACGCCTACCGACTGATTGGTTACGACCCCGGCATTGATTACAGCTTCATCGAGGAAAATCGGCGGCTGCGGAAGCGTCACCCGGAAATCGTCGCCGAAGTCGTCCAAAAAATTTCTGACCTCGGTGCGTCGGCGGTCTGGAATGCTGAAACCGAACTGCTGGAAGTGAACGGTGAAATGCGCGTTTCCATCGTGTTGTGCCGGCATACTCAAACCGGCGCGGGTTCGTCGCGCTGGCTGATCCGGCTGGACGCGAGTGCGCGGCCAGACATTACAATCGCCGTGCGGATGGATTTCACCAATGAGAATATCCAAGACTATTATATTTTGCCGGCGCTGGACATGACCTGGGAAAACCTGCGTGTGGCGGAAGCCAACGGCATTCATCTGGACACTTACCGATTCGACACGCTGGACGCATTTTTCGGCATGGCGGAGCGGGTGAAGCTGGAGGAACTGACATGAGCGAACAGGTGCAACTGATACCGATTGAGCAGATTTTCGTCGTGAATCCGCGTTACCGGGATCCAAAGAAATTTGCTGTCATCGTTCAAAACATCAAGAACGTCGGCCTGAAAGTGCCGATACAGGTGAGCCGCCGGCCAGCGAGCGAGACGGACACCTTCAAGTATGATTTGATTTGCGGACAGGGGCGCATGGAAGCTTTCAAGGCGCTGGGACACAAAGAAATTCCCGCCGAAGTGAAGGATTTATCCCGACAGGAACTGCTGATTTGCAGCCTCGTGGAAAATATCGCGCGGCGTTACCCGAAGCCGATGGATTTGATTCGCGAAATTGAACGGCTGAAAACGCTGGGCAACAGCGTCCCACAAATCAGCAAAAAGCTGGACGTGAGCGACAACCTGGTGCGCGGGTATTTGAGCCTGAAAAACTCGGGCGAAGAGCGGTTGCTGGAAGCCGCCGTGATGGGAAAGATTCCGCTCTGGGTGGCGGTGGACATCGCCAACACGGATACGCTGGAAACGCAGCGTGAATTGCTGAAAGCCTACGAGGAAAAGCAGATTGATTATAAATCTCTTAGAGCTTATCCGTAAATAGAGGTTCATGTTAAAGTCAGCACATACGCCAGCAAATCAGGGCCGCCGCGCATTGCAGCAGCGCCAGAAAGTTGGCGGCGGTCTTTTCATAACGCACCAGCAGTTTGCG
>JAJXXI010000373.1 GCA_021781185.1 bacterium | reverse complement strand
CTGATCGGTGTTGGCGATCAACGGCGGCTGGTTCCCACGCGCCAAGGCCAGCTGCCAGGCTTGCACGCAGAACCCCGCCTCCAGCGTGTTGCTGATCTCCCATGCCAGCACGAACCAGCTCCACCAGGCCGAGTGTGCGCGCAGCGCTCCGCTACCAACTCGCGGAAACCACCGCCGTGCTCCGCCTCAAGTAGCTCTATGCCACCTTATGACTTATCAACATGAACACCGATAAAATGAGCGTTAAGTTTAAACACCGGTTTGAGGGTGGAGTTTGTCGAGGGTGGAACTTGTTGTCATGCTGTCATTCATGCAATTTGATTTCCTCCGTGAACAAATTGGGCTAGGTTGGGTCAAATTGTGCGAATTGATATGCCTTCATTAAAAAAGCCCCTGCTGGCGCTGACGGTGTTTGCGATTGCGCTGGCCATCTGGGCCGGTTGCCGGACCTCCGCCCTTCCCATCCCCACCGTGGCCGAACTTCCGGCCACAAGCCTGCAGCCGGGACCAAACGATCCGCGCATTGCCCATGTCGCGGCCCGGTTGCTGGAGGAATATCATTATTCCCAACGCCCCTTGGACAAACAGTTGTCCGGGGAATTTTTTGACAACTACATTAATTCGCTGGATCCGCGCCACGAAAACTTCCTCCAGTCCGACCTTTCCGAGTTTGAGATCTACCGCACGAATCTCGACAAGCTGACCGTTGGCGGCACCCGGGCGGTGGCGGACGTGACGCCGGCGTTTGCCGTTTACGACCGCTTTGCCGAACGCATCCAGCAGCATGACCTGTTTGCCATCGAGCTGTTGAAGCAGGATAAATTCAAGTTCAACACGGAGGATAAAATCACCCTCGACCGCCGGCACGCGCCGTTCCCCAAGAATTTGGCGGAGGCCGAGTCGCTCTGGACCGAGCAACTGCGCTATGAATATCTCCAGGAAAAGTTGTCTCGCGAAATCCATGAGACCAACGGCACTTTCTTCGTGAAGCTGCCGCCCGGTGCCGCCAAGGACATTGCGGAAACGCTTATCCGGCATTACCGCTGGAACCTGCTCCAGACGACCAATTGGGACAGCGACGATGTCCTGCAGCTTTACCTCAACGGCCTCTGCCATGCCTATGATCCCCATACGGATTATTTCAGCGCACCCAAGGCGGCAGATTTCTCCATCGGCATGAACCTCTCGCTGTTCGGCATCGGCGCGCAACTTTACGAGGACGACGGCTATTGCACCATCCGCTCCCTCGTGCCCGGCGGGCCGGCGGCCAAAAGCAAACAGATCAATGAAAAGGATCGCATCATCGCCGTCGCTCAAGGCAACCAGCCGCCCGTGGACGTGGTGGACATGGATCTGGAAAAAGTGGTCCAGTTGATCCGCGGCCCCAAAGGCACCGAAGTCCGGCTGACCCTCAGTCCGGAAAATGACCGGCCCGCACGCAAAATCGTCAAACTGGTCCGCGATGAAATCAAACTCGAAGATTCGGAGGCCAAGGCCCGGCTCGTCGTTTATCCGGACGGGCGGCGCATTGGCATCATTGATCTGCCCTCATTTTATGCCACCGTCAATCTCGGCACCGGCGGACGCGCCACGCCCAAAAGCACCACGGCGGATGTGGCCAAGCTGGTCGAACGGCTGAAAAAAGAGAAAGTCTCCGGCATCATCATTGACCTGCGCACCAACCCCGGCGGTTCGCTGGAGGAAGCCATCAAGTTCACCGGCCTCTTCATCAAGGACGGTCCGGTGGTGCTCGCCCGCGACCCCGATGGACAGGTGCAGGTGGATTCCGACAACGATCCTGATGAACTTTACGACGGTCCGCTCGTCGTTCTGGTGAACCGGTTCAGCGCCTCCGCCTCGGAAATCGTGGCCGCCGCCTTGCAGGATTACGGCCGCGCGCTCATCGTCGGTGACACCTCCACTCACGGCAAAGGCACCGTGCAAAATCTGAACCCGCTCCGTCCCTTCGTCTGGCCGGCCACCCGGAGCGCCACCAACGACCCGGGCACCATCAAGATCACCATCCGCAAATTCTACCGTGTCAGCGGCGCTTCCACGCAGTTAAAAGGCGTGGCCTCGGACATCGTTCTGCCGGACGTGTTGAACTATTCCAAAGACATTGGCGAATCCTCGCTTGATTACCCGCTGCCGTGGGACACCATCCAGCCCGTTCATTACGACAAGCTGAATCTGGTCGCACCGTATCTCGCCCGACTCAAGGCGGATTCGGATGCGCGCATCGCCACGAACCAGGATTTCATCTACATCCGGCAGGACATCGCCCGGTTCCAAAAACTGCAGGCCGACAAGACCTATACCATCAATGAAAAACAGGCCCTGAAAGAGCGCGAACGCATCGCCATGCAGAACCAGTCCCGCAAGGACGAGCGCGCCGCGCGCAAGCCGGACGGCGTGAAAACCTACGAAATCACCGTTGAAAACGCCGCCCTGCCCGGACTCAAAGAACTCGGAGCCGATACCGCCACCAATGTGACCTCAACGGCCACCTCCAATACGGAAACCAACACCGTCCTCACCGTCAGCGGCACGGACGCCGGCACCAACGCCATCACCAGCGGCACCGGCACCGCCGGCCAGACCAATGCCGTCAACGCCGCCGATGCCGACAAGAACTCACCGCCCGAAGTGGACCCGATGCTGGATGAAACCGAGCGGATTCTGCTGGATTACATTTCCCTGCTCGCCAAAAGCGGGGTGCTGATGGCGCACCAATGATTCCATGAAAGCCTCATTGCTGATCTTGGCCGCCTTGATGCTTGCCAGCTTCGCCCGGGCTGATGTGAATTACAACATGGCCATTGAACAGGCTGAACGCGCCGGACAGCCTGCCAATGAACCGCCACCGCAACGTCCGCCCGCAGCCGCGCCACAAACTCCGCCCACCGCCCCCGCCTTGGCGGCCACGCTCCAAAACATCGCGGATTTGCGGGCCGATTTGGCGGCACTGGTCAAGGCCGGGGACGCTGCCGCTGAAGACCAGCGGATGCCGCTGCTCAACCATCTGACCGCCGCCGCGCACGGCACCAAGGCTTCCGCCGCCGCCATCAAGCAACTGGCCGATGACCTCGTCGCCAATGTGAGCGGCAAGAAAATGTCCGCCGGACAGCAGGCCAATCTTGCCCGCGGCGTTCACGCGCTGTTCAATGCCGCCCACCTCTCCGCCCCGCAACAGCAATCCCTGCTGGATGACGCGAAGAAAATCCTCACCGCCGCCGGCGTGGATCAGGATAAAACCGACCAGCTCGTGGCCGACCTCACCACCGTCGCCACCGAAACCAAATAGCTGTCCCCATGCCGATCATCAAGTGCCCGACCTGTAAAAAGTCCGGTGACTGGTTCGCAGAAAAATACGGGCCGTTTTGTTCCCATCGTTGCAAGCTCATTGACCTGGGCAAATGGCTTGGCGGCGAACACGCCATTTCCGAACCGCTCAAACCCGAACACTTCGATCAATACGCCGATCTGCGGCCCGGCAAGCATTTGGACCGGCCAGAAAAGGAAATCTGAATTTCGTCCGCCGTTCAAATTTGAACAGCACGCCACCGCCCGCCTCTTGGCATGAATCCCATCAGGTCGCGGCCAGGCCGTGCCGAAAATTGCATTTGCGTTCCCGCCGTTTTGAATGAAGTTGCCCGCATGCAGTCCATGATTTACGACCGATGAAATCGCTGTTCTCCATGCTGCTTGCGGCGGGCGCGCTGAATCTGGCCGCCCTGGCCCAACCCACGAATGTCATGAATACAAACAAAACCGAAACCGCCACGCTCGGCGGCGGCTGCTTCTGGTGCATGGAAGCCGTCTATGAACGCCTGCCCGGCGTGCTCTCCGTGACCAGCGGTTTCGCCGGCGGCCACACCGTGAATCCAACCTATGAGGAAGTCTGCACCGGAACCACCGGCCACGCCGAGGTGACGCAGATTGTGTTTGATCCCGCAAAAATTTCCTACGCGAAGCTGCTGGAAGTTTTCTGGCAGGCGCACGACCCCACCACGTTAAACCGGCAGGGCGCGGACGAAGGCCCGCAATACCGCTCCATCATCCTGTATCACGACGAGAAGCAGAAGCTCATCGCGGAGAAATCCAAGCTCGCCGCGCAAGCCGACCATCACAAGCCCATCGTCACGGAAATTGTGCCCTTCACGAAATTTTATCCCGCCGAGAAATACCACCAGGGCTACTACGACGCCCACACCAGCCAGCCCTACTGCCAGATCGTCATCGCCCCCAAACTGGAAAAACTGGAGCACAAACAAGTCATCGAACCGACCGTGCAAACGCCAAAATAACCCGCGAATCCAGCCGCATCGGAACGATGTCAAATAGTCGCTCCTGAAAAACGCGACCTTGCAAGCTGCGGCAAACGATGGGGCGTGGTGGCATTAAAATATTCGACCGGGAAATTGAATTCCGGGTGAAAAATCCGGTCGAAATGAGCGATGCAAACCAAGCCTGCCGCGTCCGCTCAAACCTCTTTCCTGATGCCCACACTGGGCGAACAGCCTGATCCCCGCCAGCCGCTCAAACAACTGGCCGACACGCTGCCGTGGTTGGAGTTCGAGCAGGCGTTTGGCAAGTATTACAGCCCCGAAGGGCGGCCGGCCAAGCCGGTGCGGTTGATGGTCGGGCTGCTGTTGCTCAAACAAATGTTCAATCAGGGGGATGAAACCGTGGTGGCCGGCTGGGTGCAGAACCCTTACTGGCAATACTTCTGCGGGATGACGGACTTTCAGTGGGCTGTGCCGTGTGATCCCAGTGACCTGGTTTATTTCCGCCAGCGCATTGGCGAGGCGGGCGTGCAATGCATCCTCCAAGTCACGGTGCAACTGCACGGGGACAAGGCGCGGGAGAGTGAAGTGGTGGTGGACACGACGGTGCAGGAGAAAAACATCACGCATCCGACCGATACGAAGCTGGCGCACAAGATCATTCGGCGCTGCTGGAAGCTGGCGGATGGCAACGGCGTCAGGCTGCGTCGCCGCTACCGCAAGGCGGTGCGGCAATGCGTGATGGCCCAACGCTGGCGTAAAGACCGGAAGAAACGGAAAGCCGCCCAGCGGGCCTGGCGCAAAATGAAAGTCATCGCGGGACGCCTGATCCGTGAACTGGAACGCAAGCTGCCCGCATCGGTGTGCGCGGAGCAACGGGGAAGCTTGGCCCTGTATCGGCGGGTATTGCGCCAAAAGTCCGGGGACAAGGCCAAGGTGTATTCGCTGCATGAACCGCAGGTTTATTGTCTGAGCAAGGGCAAGGAGCACAAAAAATACGAGTTTGGGAGCAAGGCCTCGGTGGTGATGACCAAGACGCATGGCGTGATTGTTGGGGCGGTGGCCCACGCGGAGAATCTCTACGACGGCGACGCGCTGCGACCGGCCTTGGAACAAACCCGGTCCATCACCGGCGGGCAACCAGCCAAGGCCGTCGTGGATCGCGGCTATCGCGGGCGCAAGGAAGTGGATGGGACGGAAGTGCTGCTGCCGGGCAAGCCCAGCCCGGCCAAAGCAGGCGGGGAAGCGCGAAGATGCGGGCGCGGTTTCGGCGGCGGGCGGCGATTGAACCGGTCATCAGCCACTTGAAACACCAGTATCGGCTCGTGCGTTGCTTCCTCAAAGGCTTCATTGGCGACCAAGTGAACTTGATGCTGGCGGCAGCGGCATGGAACCTCAAGAAGTGGCTGCGGACGACGGCCTTTTTTTGGCTTCAACTCATTCGCCTCTTGGCGGGCAACCTGACTCAGCCCAGTTTGGCTTCCACAAGGTAAAAGAGTTTTTCAGGAGCAACTAACCAATCTCGAATGCCAACCGATTATCGTGGGCGGCGTGGAAGACCATGTGCATCTGCTCTGCGCGCTGTCGCGCACCTGCGACGCGGCGGCGATGGTCAAGGAGGTGAACGCGGTTCGTCGTTGTGGCTGAAAACCAAATCGCCCGACCTCGCGGATTTCGCGTGGCAAAACGGCTACGACATTTTCTCCCTCGGGTTTTCCCAGATTGAATCGGTGCGCGATTACATCGCCGTGCAGGAGGAGCATCATCGCAAGGTTTTGTTTCCAGACGAGTTCCGGCAATTAATGCGCCGATACGAAATCGAATTCGACGAATGGTATGTGTGGGATTGATTCAACCCTTTCAGGGTTGATCGGTTTGTTGGATCACGTCCCCTGGGTAGTCGCTTCGCGCCAACCCTGAGCTGAGTGATTGAATCCCGTTGGGATTCGTCCAGAATGGCAGCACGAATTGACGCCGCCCAAACAATGAACACCATGAAGAGCAATAAAAAGGAATTGTCCCCCAAACAACG
>JAJXXI010000566.1 GCA_021781185.1 bacterium | reverse complement strand
GATCATGCCGTGGCCGGTGATGAAGACATTCGTCAAATTTTCACCCCAGATGAGGCTGTTGTGGAAATAGCAATGCCCGCCATCCTGATAGCCGCCCAGTGTGTAAGGCTCGGTCTCATCATAGGCGTTCAGGCTTTGCGGCGCGCCCAGAATCGTGGCACCCGCGTCAATGAGCAAATGGATGTTGCTCTTCAAATGAATCGAGCCGCTCAAATAGGTCCCCGCCGGCACCCGCACCGTGCCGCCGCCGGCGGCAGCAGCGGCGGCGATCGCCTCATTGATGGCCGGGCTGTCTAGATGCATCCCGTCGCCCACCGCGCCAAACTCACGGACATTGAACGGGTCCTGGTCGTTTTCCGCCGCGCTGGCCGGGAATAAACCGCCCGCCGCCAAAAGGCAGGCCAGCCACAGAGAAAGTGAAAGGCGGTTCAAAATGCTGGAACTGGGTTCAATTGTGGAAACAGTCATGGCGAAAAGTGATCGCCGATACTGTCAGATTAACGACAACCAATTCAATCTAAATTCGCGCTTGCCCATGACTAGGCGGGCAGGTATAGTTTGCGCCCTTTTTTACAACTAATTGATTATGCGTCGTCCCAAAGGCATCAAGACCAAGAAATCCGCCGCCAAGCGGTTTAAAATCACCGCCACCGGCAAAGTCATGCGTTCCCGCGCTGGTCGCCGCCATCTGGCTCAAACCAAGAACGCCAAGCGCCTGCGCCGTCTCGGCAAAACCGCCGTGGTGGACTCAACCGACACTTACCGCATTACCCAGAGCATGCCCTTCAGCCATCGCGGCTGATTCCCGATTTACCTCAACTTTTAACCATCAACTAAAATGCGCGTTACCAATTCCCCCGCTTCCCGCAAACGCCGTGGAAGAATGCTTACCGCCGCCAAAGGCTATCGCCTTAAGCGCTCGAAACTCTATCGCTATGCGTCCGATGCCGTTGACCACGGCCGGCAATACGCCTACCGTGACCGCCGCACCAAAAAGCGCAACTATCGCTATCTCTGGCAGGCCCGCATCAACGCCGCCGCCCGCGTCGCCGGCATCACCTACAGCCGCCTCATCGAAGGCTTGATCGCCGCCAAGTGCGAACTCGACCGCAAGATCATCGCCGACCTCGCCGCGACTGACAACGCCGCGTTCCTGGAAATCGTGAACATTGCCAAGAGCGCGTTGAAGTCCAAGCCCGGCGCCACCCTGGCCAAGGCCTGAGCCAAACGAAACCTTCGCAACGGGCGACCAGCAATGGTCGCCCGTTTTTCTTTTCTTCCAGCCGCCATCCGCTATTCTTCAGATTCAATTCTATGGGATTTCTGAATGAGATTGAACCGCTCAAACAAACCGCGCTGGCCGAACTCCTCGCCGCGCCCGACCTCGCCGCGCTGGAACAAACCAAAGGCGCGTGGATCGGGACGAACGGCAAGTTCACCGCGCTCATGAAACAGCTCGGCACGCTCTCCAAGGAGGAAAAGCCCGCCGCCGGCAAGCTCATCAACGCCGCCAAGTTGGAACTCGAAGCCGCGCTCGCCGCTCGCCGCGAAGAATTGGAGCTGAAAGCCGCGCTGCCGAAGGAGCCGACCGATTTCACGCTGCCCGGACGCTGCCGCGCGCTCGGCAAATTGCATCCGCTCACGCAAGTCACCGACGACATTGTCCGTGCCTTCCGCAAGATCGGTTTTGCCGTGGCTGACGGCCCGGAGATCGAGGACGAGTATCATTGCTTCGACGCGCTCAACACGCCCGCCGACCATCCGGCGCGCGATTCGCAGGACACGTTTTACCTCAACACCACCGACAAACGCCTGCTCCGCACGCACACCTCGTCTGTGCAAATCCGCGTGATGGAAAAACAGGCGCCGCCCGTGCGCATCATCGTGCCTGGGCGAGTGTATCGCCGCGACAACGCCGACGCCACGCACAATCCCACGTTCCACCAGATCGAGGGGCTTTACGTGGACAAGAACGTCACCGTGGGCGACCTCAAGGGCACGGTGGAATTCGTCTTCCGCGAACTCATGGGCAGCGACGTGAAGATCCGGTTCCGTCCGCATTATTTCAGCTACACCGAGCCGAGCTACGAGATTGATTTCACCAACGCGCTCGTCAAGAAGATGGGCAAGGACTGGCTGGAAATCGCCGGCTGCGGCATGGTGCATCCGCAAGTGTTCGAGACCGTCGGCTACGATGCCAAGGAATGGACCGGCTGGGCATTCGGCTTCGGCATCGAACGCATCGCCATGCTCCGCTACGGCATCAACGACATCCGCCTCTTCTACGAAAACGACGTGCGGTTCTTGAAACAATTTTAATTTTCAGATTACATGAAAATCGAATCAACTGTGCTAAATCGTCGAGTGGCTAAGGCTGTCGGTAGCTACTGGTCGACACGGCAAAGCCAGTCCGCCAAACAAGCTTCCTCTGGTCAGCGTGACCAAGGTGCTCGTAGTGCGGTTACTGGTGGAGCACAGATGGACGGCTTCATAGGCCTGATAACAGAATTGATTTTGGAAACTGGAATTAAGCAGAAACACATTTTTTACAATACGGCTCTTGAACTACCCGGATTCTTCCGTCCGACAAAAGAATGGGATTTGCTCGTTGTTCAAAACGGTCAGCTTGTTCTTGCGTTGGAAACCAAGTCGCAGATTGGGCCGTCGTTCGGTAATAATTTTAATAATAGAACTGAAGAGGCGATGGGCAGCGCTCTGGATTTATGGACAGCATTTCGGGAGGGGGCTTTTAACAAAACCGTTCGCCCTTGGCTTGGCTACATCTTCATGTTGGAGGATTGCGATGGTTCACGTCGTCCGGTGAAGGTGAAAGAGCCGCACTTCAAAGTATTTCCGGAATTCGTGAATGCGTCTTACGCCAAACGTTATGAAATATTTTGCCGTAAGCTTGTGCGTGAGCGGCATTACAACACTGCGGCGTTTCTAACTTCAGACCAAACTGCTGGTCTTAATGGCAAGTTTGACGAACCGGCGGAAGATTTGGCGTTCCTACAATTTGCGAAATCGCTTGTGGCTCACGTCTCGGCTTACTCTGACTGATACATGCGCACCGCCTCGAACAATGGCCATACACCGACGACTCATCGTCTCTATCAAGGCGACGCGCGGAACTTTTCTTACATACCCGACGAGTCAGTGCATCTGGTGGCAACGTCGCCGCCGTATTGGAAACTCAAACGTTACAACGACAGCCCTGGCCAATTGGGACACGTTCAGGACTACGAAGAGTTCCTCGATGATTTGAAGCAGGTGTGGGCAGAGAGTTATCGCGTGCTTGCGCCCGGTGGTCGGCTTGTTTGCGTGGTGGGAGACGTTTGTCTCTCTCGCAAAGAAAATGGACGGCATGTCGTCGTGCCGCTGCATGCCGACATTTGCGTCATTTGCCGCAAACTGGGTTTTGACAATCTCAATCCAATTATCTGGCACAAAATTTCCAACGCGGCGTTCGAGGCAAACACGAGCAGCAAGTTTCTCGGCAAACCTTACGAGCCAAACGCCATTGTCAAGAATGACATTGAGTTCATCCTCATGCAGCGCAAGCCCGGTGGCTATCGCCAACCAACCGAAGAGCAGCGGCGTTTGAGCATGATTCCGAAAGACGAATTTAACGACTGGTTTCGGCAAATTTGGACGCTAAACGGAGCTTCAACTCGTGAGCATCCTGCACCATTTCCAATCGAACTAGCCACACGCCTTGTCCGAATGTTTTCGTTTCACGGAGACACGGTTCTTGATCCATTCAGCGGTAGCGGCACAACGATGCTCGCCGCGATGAAATGGGGACGTAACAGTCTTGGCATTGAGATTGACCCGGAATATTGCCGCATGGCAGCACGACGGATTCTGGAAGAAAACGAAAATTTATTTTCCACGACGGACTTTGAATGTATTCATGCGCCCGCTGTGAGCGAAGAAGCGTTTGCTCTCCGTGAAAAGCCGGTTGCGTATCGCATCAGCAAACTGCGCAAGAAAAAATAATTTTCCAAATGAAAGTCACCCTTAACTGGCTCAAACAATACGTTGATTTTAACTGGTCGCCCGAGGAATTGACCGAGCGGCTCACCTTGCTCGGCCTCGAAGTCGAAGGCGTGCAGAAGATTTCCGCCGCGTTCGAGGGAATCGTCGTGGCGCAGGTTGTCACGCGCGACAAGCATCCCAACGCCGACAAGCTCTCCGTCTGCCGCGTGAACGACGGCAATGGCGAACGCCAGATCGTCTGCGGCGCGCAAAATTTCAAGGCCGGCGACAAGGTGCCGCTCATCCTGCCCGGCGCGTCGCTGCCCATGAAGCCCGGCGACAAGGAGCCGTTCACCATCAAGGTCGGCAAGATCCGCAGCGTGGAATCGCACGGCATGATGTGTTCGCACGAGGAACTGCTGCTAGATCCCGAAGCCATCGGCCACAAGAAGGAAGACGGCTTGCTCATCCTGCGTGAGGACGCCAAGGTCGGCCAGCCGTTCGCGGAATATCTCGGCCGCAGCGGCAGCGACGTGGTCTATGATCTCGAAGTCACGCCGAATCGGCCGGACTTGAACAGTGTCATCGGCATCGCGCGCGAAATCGCGGCGCTCACCGGCAACGAACTAAAAATTCCCGTCATCCAGTTTCTCAACACGGAATCCGAACCGATTGACGGCCTCGTCAGCGTTCAGAACGATGAGCCGGAATTATGTCCGCGTTACACCGCGCGCATCGTCCGCAAGGTTAAGGTCGGCCCCAGCCCGGACTGGCTGCGCAGCACATTGGAAAAAGTCGGCATCCGCAGCATCAACAACGTCGTGGACATCACGAACTACGTCATGCTCGAAAGCGGCCAGCCGTTGCACGCGTTTGATTATCATTTGCTCAAGGGCCTCGGCACCAATCCGCCAAAGATCATCATCCGCCGCGCCGCCGAAGGTGAAAAATTCACCACGCTCGACGGCAAGGAGCGCACCTTGACGGACCAGATGCTGTTGATCGCCGACGAAACGAAAGCCGTTGCTCTGGCCGGCGTCATGGGCGGCAAGAACTCTGAGATCAACGACCAGACCGTGGACGTGTTGATCGAAAGCGCGAATTTCAAACCGCAGAGCATCCGTGCAACTTCCAAGAAACTGGAACTGCGCACGGATTCCTCATATCGCTACGAACGCGGCGGCGACGTGGGCATCTGCGATTGGGCCAGCCGTCGCGCCGCGCAGTTGATCTGCGATCTCGCCGCCGGCCAGGTGCTCGGGCATTCCATTGATAATTTCCCGCAACCCGCCGCACCCAAGCAAATCACCCTTCACTTTGCGAAATCGAAGGACTTGCTCGGCATCGGCATTTCTCATGCGGAACAAATTTCATTCCTCGAAAAACTCGGCATGAATGTTGTGGAGCAAACGCCGGGCATCTGCACCTTCGGCATTCCCTCGTGGCGCGTGGACATGAAGCGCGAAGTGGATTTGATCGAGGAAGTGGGCCGGCTCTACGGCGTGGACAAAATCCCCAGCACACCGCCGCGCGGTGCGCTTGGCGCGAACGCGTTTGATTCCGTCTATGACCAGATCGGCGAAGCGCGTCGTATCCTGACGGGTCTCGGCTTGAACGAAGCGCAGGGCCAGACGCTGATTTCCAAAGCCGAAGTTCGTGGCATCAGCGAAACCGACATCGTTGCCCTGGCCAATCCATTGAGTTCGGACATGGACGTGCTTCGTCCGAGCTTGTTGCCGGGTTTGATCCATTCGTTGCGCCACAACATCAGCCGCAAGAATTATGACGTGGCCCTGTTTGAGATCGGCCGCGTGTTTCAACGTGCTGCCGGCGTCTCGCCGGCAGGTCAAACTAAAGGTCAGAACTGCCAGCAAGATGCTGGCAGCACATTAAAGGAAAACCGCAACATCGCCATCGCCATCACCGGCCAGCGCGCACTGAATTTCTGGACCGGCGACGACCGCGATGCGAAGTTTGACGCCTACGATTTGAAAGGTTTGGTGGAAGAATTCATTGAGCAATTCGGCCTGCGCGGCGTGGTGTTCGGAAAGCGCGCGGAAAGCACGGCGTTGTTCCTCGAATCCGCTGCCGTGACGCTGGGTGGAAAACTTCCGCTGGGCGAACTCGGCCAGTTGCTGCCGGCGCTCGCGAAGAAATACGATCTGCGCGACGCGGTGTTCCTTGCAGAGTTCAATCTGGATTTGCTGCTGTCCAAGCGGAATCACGCGAAGTCGTTCAAGGCGTTGCCCCAGTTTCCGTCCAGTCGCCGCGACGTGGCGATGCTAGTGCCGGAAACCACAGCGCACGAAGCCGTGTTGCAGGCGGTCAAGCAGGCCAAGGCGGCGAATCTG
>JAJXXI010000393.1 GCA_021781185.1 bacterium | reverse complement strand
GAACGCGGGGGCGTGGGCAAAAGCGTCACGCAGCTTTTCCAGCCGCAGCTTGTTCTCCGGCACGAAATCCATTTTCAGCGCCTCGTAGTCGTATTCCAGGTTATCGGTGAAATAAAAGCCGGCGTAGGCGGGCAGTTCGCTGAAAGTCTTGAACTTGCCCTTGCAGGTGTCGAGCGCGGCCTTGACGTAGCTGAGCGGAAACTGGTTTGTGTCCACGCCGGCCCGGGCGAAGGTGTGGACGGCGAGTTCGTAAAATCGGTCGTCGGCGATTTCGCGGGCGTATTCGCCCTGCAGCCAGAGGAGTTTCTCGTAATCGAACCGCGCGTTGTGCCGGAGAATCTGCGGCAGGTCGAAGCGTTCGATGGTTTCGGCGAGCGTGAGCTTTTCGCGGTTTTCCTTGGGTGACCAGCCGAGCAGGCAGAGGAAATTAACGACGGCTTCAGGCAGAAAGCCGTTGTCGAGATAGCTGGCGAGCGACGCGCCCTGATCGCGCTTGCTCATCTTGGAGCCGTCGCCGTTCAGGATGAGCGGGATGTGGGCGTAATGCGGCGGCTTGACGCCAAACGCCTTGAACAGCGCGATGTGCTTGGCGGTGTTGCTCAAATGGTCCTCGCCCCGGATGACGTGGGTGATGTTCATTTCAAGGTCGTCAATGACGTTGACAAGATGGAACACGGGCTGGCCGTCGGAGCGCATGATGACAAAATCAGGATCATTCTCCTCACGGTCGGTGAGCTTGCGGACAACGTCGCCGACGACAAGGTCGTGGATGGTGACGGGGTCGCGCTGCATCTTGAATTTGATGGCACCATCGTGTTCGTAGGCGAGGCCGTGCGAGAGCAGGGCTTCGACGCGGCGCTGATAATTGGCCTTGCGCTGCGATTGGAAATACGGGCCGCAATCGCCCTTGCAGGGGCCGGTGGCGTCGCCGGTGAGCGGGCCTTCGTCCCAGTTGAGGCCGAGCCAGCGCAGGCCGTTGAGGATGACGTCCACGGCCTCCTGGGAATTGCGAGCGGCATCGGTGTCCTCGATGCGCAGGACGAACGTGCCGCCGGTGTGCCGGGCGTAAAGCCAGTTGAACAAAGCGGTGCGCGCCCCGCCGATGTGGAGGTAGCCCGTGGGCGAAGGAGCAAATCGAACGCGAGGTTTCATAACAGGGTGTTTAAGAGTCGTTTTTATTGGATTTTAAGCGTCTTGAAACATGGTGAACCATAATGCCTGCCTGGACGTGCTTGGACGTGCTTGGACGTGTATGTTCTAAACATGGCCTGGCTATACAAACATCCGCGCTCGCAGTTCTGGCAAACCGGCTGGCGAGTTGGAAATAAATTGTTCAATCGTTCCACGATGCTAACCGAAAAGACCGAAGCTGAAAAGGAACTTGCGTGCTTTAACCTGTCACGCGATGCCAGCCGCGCAAATCGCCTGACGGATGATTTTGCCAATTCGCTATCAGGCCGGGAGCTTGAACGGATCACGTTGCGCGGCGCGGTTGAAATTTTTCTGGGCAGCTTCAAAGGGCAGAACGCGGAAAGCTCGCTTGTCAGTTACCGGAGCCGGTGCAATGTGTTTCTTGAACACTTTCATGCCAGCGACACCGTGCCGCTGATTGGCGACATCACCGGCGAACTGATTGAGCAATTCTTGAACGCGATTAAAGCGCGGACATCCGCCTCGACTGCGAACGACTTATGCGCCATTGACGGCGCGGTTACAACGGTGTTGTCTAAACGTAATACCGGTTCACTCCCGCTTAAGCTGTCGGCACTAGTGGGTCGGACTTGGGAATTATTTTTTGCCGCTAAATGAAGCGTGGGTTGCTCGCGGGCGTCTGCCAAATTTCCGGCAAGGGTCAGCCGCCAGATGCCCGGGGTGGCTGACCCCGCTCCGGCTGAAGGGATTCCTGTCGTTGCTGGACTTCACGCACGCCGCGGGTCAGGGTGAGTTCCTTGCCGTCTTTCAGCACGACGAGGTGTTCGCCGCGCGTCGCGGGTTGAATGGCTTTGATGCGATCCAAATTCACGATGGCCGAACGGCTCACGCGCAGGAATCGTTTGGGCGAAAGCTTGGCTTCCAGGTTCGCGAGCGTTTCGCGCAGGATATGATTCGTCGCGCCAACGTGCAGGATGGCGTAGTTGCCGGCGGCTTCGATGTAATCCACCTGGTTTATTTCCACGAACGCCGTATGTTCGCCGGATTTCACCGTGAGGCGGCTGGGATAAACAGCCTGCTCCTGGGCCAGCAGCCATTCCCGAAATCGCTCGTTCTGGCCTTTGGCATCTTGCGCCATGAGCTGTTGCCGCGCCCGTTGCAGGGCCTGTCGAAACCGTGCCAGCCTGAATGGTTTCAGCAAATAATCCAGGGCGTGAACTTCAAAGGCCTCCACGGCGTGCTGATTGTGGGCGGTCGCAAAAATGACCAGCGGCCAACGCTCCACCGGCAGGGCGCGCAAAACATCGAAGCCGCCGACTTCCGGCATTTGCACGTCCAGAAACACCAGGTCCGGACCGAGCTTTTCAATTTGTTGGATGGCTTCCGTGCCGTTCGCACATTCGCCGATGACTTCCAGGTCCGGCTCGTCTCGCAGGAACATGAGAACCCGTTGCCGCGCCAGCGGTTCGTCATCCACAATCAACGCGCGAATCTTCATGAAGTCGCCTTGGTGGGTGGTGCGGGACAAAATGGAATTTTGATCTCCACCCTCCAGCCGCCCAATTCCCCGTCGCCCACGGTGAATGATTGTTTCTTGCCGTAAAGCTGTTGCAGGCGGTCCCGGGTGTTGGCCAAGCCGATGCCTTGCCGGTTGCCGGCCAGGACGGCGGCGTCCAATGGCTTTTTTCCGTTGTCGCTGACCGAGAGCTTGATTTGGCTCCCCTCGCGCGCGGCGCAAATCGCGATGGTTCCGCCACCCGCTTGCGGCTCGATGCCGTGCCGGATTGCATTTTCAACGATGGGCTGCAGGATGAGTGTCGGCACCCGGACCTGGAGAATTTCAGGGTCTATGCTTTGTTCCACTTTCAGCCGATGGCCGAAGCGCCGTTGCTCGATGGCAAGATACCGCTGGAGCAAGTCCAGTTCGCTCGACAATGAAATCTCGTGTTCGCCCGAACTCTCGATCGAGGCACGAAACAATTCGCTCAAGTCCGTGATCATGGCGTCCGCCGTTTGCGGACTGGTGTGAACGAGCGTGGAGATGGCGTTGAGCGTGTTGAACAAAAAATGCGGGTTGATCTGCATCCGCAGCGCCTGGAGTTTGGCCTGGGCCAGGCTTGCCTCCAACCTGATGGCGCGGCGTTCACGTTCCTGCGCTTTGCGAAAATGGGCGAACGCGACGCAGACGCTCATGGCCATCAAATAAATCAGAACATCCGGTGCCACGCGCATTCCGGGCGAATCCACGGAGCGCGGCGCGGTTTGCGCATCTGGCGGTGGCGGCAGTGGGGGAAATGGCAGGAAAGTCCGGTAGGCGGCTTGAATGATAATGACAATGGAGATGCAGGTGGCTAAATGAATGCCAATCTGTGGAAACAGCTTTGGCTGTTCCAGCGGAAATCGCAACGAAAGCCAGATGATGACGGGGAAAAAGAAAATCCACAAAAACCAGAATGAACACGTATGCCCGAGCGAAACCAACCACGGCTCCGAATTCACAACGGCCGCGGTAAAAGTGAACAAAATAACCAGCGCGCTCCACAAGCACAGCGCCACCCACAGCGGAGCGAGCCGCTAGGTCATCTGCCGTTCTGTCGAAGAAGCGCTCAATGGTTTTAGCATAACGCGCCAACCACGATAATTAAACGTGAAATCGCGCCGTCAAGTAATGGGCGACATTAACCCCATGTCCCAATGCCTGTAACTTCAAATGGGACGAACGGGACGACAGATGGGACCAACCAAGCAAAATGCCCGACACAAGTCCGCTTCCGCGCCCGGCAGGCTGACGCACTTAAAAAATGCCGTGCCGCTTGGTTCGTATATTTTAACGACATGACCGAATGGTGACCGCAGGTAAACTATGCGGCATGAGAATCCATCTTTCAGTGGTCGGCGCGATCAGTTTTACATTGGCGTGGCCAATTATTTCAGTTCTCGGTGCGGAGAAGCCGCCCCTATATCTGGATACAAACCAGCCCGTGGAAGCCCGCGTGGCCGACTTGCTGCCCCGGCTCACGTTGGGAGAAAAAATTTCGCTCATCCACGCCGATTCAAAATTCACCACCGCCGCCATTCCGCGACTGGGCATCCCGCGCCGCTGGCTGGACGATGGGCCGAACGGCGTGCGCGAGGACATTGGGCCGGACACTTGGGCGCCCGCCGGGCACACGGACGATTTTTCCACCGCCATGCCGGTGGGGATTTGTCTCGCTGCGACCTGGGATCCGGCGCTGGCTTATCGTGAGGGTGAAGCCATCGGCCAGGAAGCCCGTGCGCGCGGCAAGGACATCATGCTCGGACCGGGCGTCAACATTCTGCGCACGCCGTTGTGCGGACGAAATTTTGAATATCTCGGCGAGGATCCGTTCCTCACCTCGCAAATGTGCGTGGGCTACATCCGAGGTGAGCAGTCGCAGGACGTGTCTTCGTGCGTGAAACATTTCGCATTGAACAACCAGGAGTTCGACCGCATGAACATCAATGTGGAAGCAAGCGAACGGGTATTGCGGGAAATTTATCTGCCTGCGTTCAAGGCTGCGGTGCAACAGGGCGGCGTGTGGTGCGTCATGGGCGCTTACAATCAATTCCGCGGCCAGCACTGCTGCGAGAACGATTACCTGCTCAACAAGATTCTCAAGGGTGAATGGGGTTTCAAGGGGGTCGTGATGTCCGACTGGGCGGGGGCACATGACACGCGCGAATGCGCGCTCAACGGTCTGGATCTCGAAATGGGCACGGACAAGAAATACGACGATTTCCATCTCGCGCAGCCGTATTTGACCCTGCTCAAGTCCGGCGAGCTGCCGATGGCCGGCCTCGACGACAAAGTCCGGCGCAATTTGCGCGTGATGCTGGCCACGCACGTCCTGGACCCCGGACGCAAAACCGGCTCGCTCAACACCCACGCACACCAGGCCGTGGCGCGGCAGGTTGCCGAGGAAGGCGTTGTGCTGTTGAAAAATGAAAACCACATTTTGCCGCTGGACGCATCCAAGATCAAAACCATTGCCGTCATCGGCGAAAATGCCATCCGCCTGCAAGCGCATGGCGGCGACAGTTCGGGCATCAAGGCGTTTTACGAAATCACACCGTTGCAGGGATTGGTCAATCGCGTCGGCACCAACGTGAACCTTGTTTTCTCCGAGGGCTACCGCAAGGACGGCGGGCCGGAACTGGCCAAACGCGCCGTGGCAGCGGCAAAAACGGCAGATGTGGTGATCTACGTGGGCGGCTTAAACCATGACAAAGGTTTCGATTGCGAAGGCGCGGATCGCAAGGACATGAAGCTGCCCTACGGCCAGGACGAATTGATCCAAAAAATCGTGGCGGCCAATCCGAGGACCGTCGTCGTCCTCGAAGGCACAATGGTGGAAATGGACGCGTGGCTGGACCAGGTGCCGGCGCTGGTGGAGGCGTGGTATCCCGGCATGGAAGGAGGCAATGCGCTGGCCCGCGTGCTGTTCGGCGACGTGAATCCGTCCGGCAAGCTGCCGGCGACGTTTCCCAAAAAACTGTCAGACACCCCCGCCGCCACGCTGGGCGCGTATGCGTATCCCGGCACGAACGGCACGGTCACTTACGCGGAAGGTCTGCTGGTCGGCTACCGCTGGTATGACACGAAGCACATCGCACCGCAATTTCCGTTTGGCTTCGGCCTGAGCTACACGACCTTCCAGTATTCCCATTTGAAACTAATTCCTGACGCCGGCACGAACCACATTGTGACCGCGCAGTTTGAAATTGAAAACACCGGCAAACGCGCCGGCGCGGAAGTCGCGCAGCTTTATGTTCACGAAGATCATCCGCGCCTGATGCGACCGGAGAAAGCGTTGAAAGGCTTCAAAAGGATTTTCCTCCAGCCCGGCGAGAAACAGACGGTTTCAATCCCGTTGAACCAGGCCGCGTTTGCCTATTACGACGATGGCAAAAAATCATGGGTCGCACAAAACGACCGCTTTGAAATCCTGATCGGCAGTTCATCGCGCGACATCCGGCTGCGCGATGATTTCAACCTTGCGGAAAAATAGAGACGGCGCTTCCGATTTTATGAGGCTGCTCAAGAAAGCCGTTTTGAAGCTTGCCGGTGTGGCGGCGTTTTTTCTCATTGGCCACCTGGCCGCTGCTGATGTCATCCGCGTGGCGTGTGTGGGCGACAGCATCACGTATGGCTACGGGCTGC
>JAJXXI010000102.1 GCA_021781185.1 bacterium | reverse complement strand
AAAAAATGGAGCGAGCGAAGGGATTTGAACCCTCGACGTTCACCTTGGCAAGGTGATGCTCTACCAACTGAGCTACGCTCGCGTCCGAAAGTGATTAGATATTAAGCCAGCCGATGTTTCTGGCAAGCCTGAATTTGCCTTCACTTGATGGTGTCGCCCAGGGTGGCGCGGATCACTTTCACCAAATAATCATGTTCCAGCGGTTTTTGAAAGAAAGCCACTGCGCCCATGCTGGTGGCGCGCTGCCGGGTAGCGGGATCTTCACTTCCAGTAATGACGATGATGGGGATTCTTCTGATGCCGTCCAACCGGTGAAACCATGCCATGATGCGAAACCCATCCCAGGGCACGCCGTCTATTTCGGGGGCAAATGTCAAGTCCAGTAGAATCAAATCCGGCATTTCCTGACGGGCCACGGTCACCGCCGTTGTGCCGTCCATGGCGGTCAAAACCTGGTAGCCAGCACCTTGGAGTTTTAAGGAGATGGTTTTTATGACAATCTCGTTGTCATCCACCACCAAAATTTTCTTCGGCTTGGCACCTGTGCTCATGGTTCTATGATCAAAAGTCGCTCCAAGCTTATTGGTTGCAACTGAGGTGGAAACCTAGCAAAGGCTCTGCCAAGCGGAAAGATATTTCTCTGCTTTGCCTGATGCGCCCGGCATCGCTAGACTTCCTGCGTGAGTAACGCCTTTTTTGCACCCGGCGAGCAGCGCGCTGCGAAAGTCAATGACCTCTTCGCCCGCATCGCCCGCCGCTACGACTTCCTGAATGACCTCCAAAGCTTCGGGTTGCATCGAAGCTGGAAACGGCGTGTAATAAAATTGGCCGCAGTTAAACCGGGGTGTCGCGCGCTGGACCTGTGTTGCGGCACCGGCGACATCACCTTTTCCCTCGCGAAGCGTGGAGCGGAAACCACCGGGCTCGATTTTAGCCCGCAAATGCTTGAGGTCGCCGCCGAGCGGAATAGAAGACTGGCATCCGAACACCAAAACCCGTCGCCGACGTTTCTTCAGGGCGACGCCCAGCAGCTTCCTTTTGCTGATGCCACCTTTGACATTGTTACCGTGGGTTACGGATTGAGGAACCTTACGAGCTGGGAACGAGGTGTGGATGAAATGTTCCGGGTGGCCAAACCCGGCGGGCGACTCATTGTGCTCGATTTTGGCAAGCCGCCGAACGCGTTGTGGCGGGCTGTTTATTTCACCCATCTGCGGCTGTCTGTGCCGCTCATCGGGCTATTGTTCTGTGGCAACGCACAGGCCTATGCTTACATCCTGGAGTCGCTCAAACATTATCCGGCGCAGCTTGCCGTGGCGGACAAGATGCGTTCATTGAAGCTGAAAAATATTCATGTGATCAACCTGCTGGGTGGTGCCATGGCCATCAACTACGGGGAAAAGGCGTCGTAAGGTTTGAAAAGGTTCTCTCCGAAAAGGAGTCGAAATCCTGAGCGGGGGAAGAAACTGGGGCGGTGAATTTATTTGCCGACAAGTTGAATGACCATTCCCTCGCGCGCGGCGACCACTTTCAATTTTCCCTTGGCCTTGGCCACTATTTGGCGGGCGGATTTCACGAGGACATCAATTTTCTTGTCATCATGGTCCGGGTCGTGATGAAAGAGCACAAGCTTTTTAACGTCGGCTTTGAGTGCGAGCGCCACGGAATCATCCACGCACCCGTGACCCCAGCCAGTGTGACGCCGGTATTCGGCCCGGTCATATTGGGAGTCGAGGATCAGCACGTCGGCACCATGGACGAAATCAATCATCTCGCGGTCGTCACCGCTTTGGCGCGGTTCGGTGTCGGGGAAAAAGACGACGATGCCTTCGGGCGAAAACAGCCGGTAGCCGACAGCCAAGCCGGGGTGATTAGCCCGGTGGGCACGAACGAGCACCGAACCGATGGCAAAATTAAAATCGCGCAGTTCTTCGATTTCGATGTTGCTCGGCAGCTTGAAGAATGGAACGGGAAAATACGTGCTTTCCATCTGGCCGGTGAGCGCGGCGACAAGGCTGTCATGTGCGCCTTCGCAGCCAAGGATGCGCAGACGACAACGGGATTCGTAAATTGGTGCAAAAAACGGCAGACCCTGAATGTGGTCCCAATGTGTATGGGAAAGCAGCAGCGAAAGGTTGAGAGGGTGTTGTTTGAATTCCCGCAACAGTGACTGGCCCAGTTTGCGCAGCCCGGTGCCGGCATCGAGAATGATGATCTCTGAGCCACGCCGTATTTCCAGGCAGGTCGTGTTGCCACCGTAACGCATGGTGCCCGGACCCGGTGTGGGTATGGAGCCTCGCACACCCCAAAACTTGATTTGCGTTGCGGTTTTGATGCCTCAACATTACCGCAGGGCTAGGGGAAATCAAAATTGAAATGATCGCGTGCCAACCGTTTGACAAAGCTGAATAATCTTGCATTCGGGCGGGTTTGATCTATTTTCCTGCGCCCTGTTGGGTTGGTAGCTCAGTTGGTAGAGCAGTGCCCTTTTAAGGCATTGGTCCGGGGTTCGAGTCCCCGCCAACCCACCAGTTTGTAATTCCCGACTGGCCAATGACCGTCGGCCAGCTAACCTTCATCATGCGGTTGCACGACCGATACTTGTTCCGCGAGTTGTTGACGCCGCTGGCCTACTGCCTCGGCGGGTTTCTGGTCTTCTGGATCTCCTATTTTTTCTTCACGGAACTCGACACGATGCAGGAACACAAACTGGGGCTGCTGGATGCTGTTGAATACGCGGCCGCCATGATGCCAGGTTTTTTTGTCATGGTGTTGCCCATTACGCTGCTGTTGGCCCTGCTCTACGCGCTAACGCACCATTCACGACATCATGAACTTACAGCGCTCCGCGCCGCCGGCATCAGCTTGTGGCGTCTTTGCCTGCCGTATTTCATTGTCGGCCTAGTCGCCAGCGGAATTTATTTCGTTCTGAATGAATTTGCCGCCCCCCGCGCCGCCGACTGGTCGGAGGAAATTCTATCGCGGCATGTTCAAATGGAAGGCCGGATAAAATCTAAAACGCAATTCTCCAAAATAGGTTTTCGCATCCGGCCCGGCCGCATCTGGCAGGTCGGAGAATATGATTCAATAGCGGAAACCATGGTCAATCCAAACGTCACCTGGACTTTGCCCGACGGCTCCTGGCGGGCGCTACAGGCAGAACGCGCCGTGCGAACGAATGGAGTTTGGGTTTTTTACAACGCACAACTGTTTGCACAATCCGGGCTGCGCGGCACTCTGCGGCCGGTTTGCTCCACCAACGAAATCGCCATGCCGGAGTTTGATGAGACGCCCAAACAAATTCTGAGCGACATCAAATTGAGTGATACACAATTGCTGCGCGGCTCGCATAGCGCGGATATCCCGCTCAAGGAATTGTGGGGTTATCTTCGACTCCACCCCGACTTGCCGACGGATGAAGCTCACGCGTTCCGCACCAAATATTTTGGACGCTGGGCTGCGCCTTGGACCTGCTTTGTGGTGGTGCTCATCGCCATTCCGTTTGGTGCGCAATCTGGTCGTCGCAACCTCTTTTTTGGCGTGGCCGGGAGTATTTTTATCTGTTTCAGCTATTTCGTGCTGCAACAGGTCAGTCTCGCGTTGGGAATGAACGGCCAGTTACCTCCGTGGTTCGCGGCGTGGCTGCCGAACGTGCTGTTTGCCGCCACCGGAACGATTTTGATTTTAAGGACTCGTTGAGTTTTTAGTTTTGTATTTCCAGTTTAGGTTTTACTTTCAACCGGACGCACGAACAGTTCGGACAACTGAAAAACAGAAATTTACTGAGTGAACGAGGAATTTCCCAAAACAAAACTGCCGCCGGAACGCTTGAGTCTGCTGTATCAAGTCAGCAACGTCATCCATTCCACGCTTGATTCACAGGAGGCATTTCAACTTATCGTCAGCGAAGCCGTCCGCGTCATGCGCGCCTCCTCCGGTTCACTGGCCCTGATCAATCCCACCACGAACTTTATCGAGATTCACGCCGCACAAAACCTTTCCTCTGTCGCGCGCAAATTAAAATTACGCGTTGGCGAAGGCATAACCGGTTGGGTGGCACAGACCGGGAAACCAGCGCTCATCGGCGACGTTACCAAAGACAGACGATATGTCAGCGTGAAGCGTGACGTGCGATCGGAGCTCGCCGTGCCGCTGGAAGTGCAGGGAGAAGTCCGTGGTGTAATCAATGTGGATTCCGAGAGGGCGAACGCGTTCACCGCCGCCGACCAGGAATTATTGGAAGAAATGGCGGTTCAAGCCGCAAAGGTGATTCAAAACACATGGCTTTACGAGCAGTTACGGCTAAAAGTCATGCTGTTCGAATCGCTTTCGAGCGTAAGCCGCACCATCAATTCCACTTTGAATCTGGATGAGGCTTTGCGTTCCATCACGAAAGAAGCCTGCGAATTGATGCGGGCCAGAATGTGTTCATTGATGTTGCTGGACGAAGCAGGCGAGTGGCTTGATCTGCGTGCAAGCTACGGCGCTGGAGATGCATACATAAACAAGCCGCGTTTGGGTGCGGGAGAAAGTTTGATTGGTGTGGTTGTGAGGCGAAAAAAGCCGTTGCAAGTAGCCAATGTTCAAGTGGATTCGCGGTATCAAAACGTGGAACTTGCGCGGAAAGAAGGCTTGGTTTCGCTGCTCAGCGTTCCGCTCGTTTTTTCTGGGCAAGCAATTGGAGCTTTAAGTGTTTATACTGCTAGATTTTATAGCTTCTCAAATGAAGAGATCCGAATTCTCTCTGCCTTGGCAGAATTATCGGCAATTGCGATTGAAAAGGCTAGACTCTACGAACGAATCGTTGATGTGGAGGAGCAATTAAGACAGAACGAAAGGCTATCTGCTCTCGGTTTACTTGCAGCGGAGGTGGCACATGAAATCCGAAATCCATTAACGGTAATGAAATTGCTTTATCATTCTCTTAACCTGAAATTTGAACCAAAGGATCCACGTTCAAAAGATGCTCAGATCATCGAATCTAAAATCGAACACCTGAATAAAATTGTTGAACAAATCTTGGATTTCGCTCGCACTACTGAACCTAAGTTTGCGCCCGTAAATCTCAATGAGTTAGTGGATGAACTCGGCTTGCTAGTTCGCCATAAATTATCGAACCAAGGCATTCGGTTGGTGCGAGACTTGGAACCTAATTTACCTTTGGTCTTGGGTGACGCTCCTCAGTTGGAGCAAGCATTTCTAAACATAATTCTGAATGCCGCCGAGGCAATGAACTCGGGAGGAACACTAACTATCCGCTCCAAAGTCGTCAAAAACAAGGACAATTCAGAACAGGTTTCACTAGAGTTCAAGGATAATGGGAAGGGAATGAGCGATGAGCAGAAAAAAAACGCTTTTAAAACCATGTTGGTGACCACCAAGGCGAAGGGAACAGGATTGGGGCTGGCCATAATTGGTAGAATAATTGAGACCCATCAGGGACAAATACGAATTAGGTCCAAAGTCGGACGCGGGACCACTATTCAAATTTTGTTTTCAGTGATATAACCGTGCCCACCACGATTTCAAATAATTTCTCAAAAGTTTGTAATTAATTTCTAAAATGCCACTATTTGCAGCTATTTTTTGAATGTCTATGTTTGTTTATCCTAAACGATATGATGTGATAGTGGTTGGTGCCGGTCACGCTGGTGTTGAAGCGGCACTATCCTCAGCTAGAATGGGCTGTGAAACATTACTCCTGACTATCAATGCAGACAGTATTGGACAAATGTCCTGCAATCCGGCGATCGGTGGACTAGCCAAGGGACATTTGGCTCGCGAAATAGATGCTCTAGGAGGAGAAATGGGAAAAAATACGGATCTCTCTGGAATTCAGTTCCGGATGTTGAATAAGAAAAAAGGACCAGCCGTCTGGGGCCCTCGCGCACAATGCGATAAAAAGGCATACCAATTCCGATTGAAATGGGTTTGCGAATCAGAACCTCGTCTTGATGTTAAACAGGGTCAATCCGCAAAAATCTTATATGAAAATGGAATCGCGTTAGGGGTAGAAACCACGCTAGAAGTCCAATTTTTAAGCATGGCCGTAATTATTACGACTGGAACTTTTCTTCGTGGATTGATGCATATTGGATCAAATCAACAATCAGGCGGCAGAGCCGGGGACGCAGCTGCGGTGGGCCTTTCCGCATCTTTAAAAGAACTAGGCTTAGAGTTGGGGCGTCTAAAGACTGGAACACCTCCTCGCCTTTTGAGAAAATCAATAAACTTTAGCAAAACAGAAATCCAGCCAGGCGATGAGCCGGCACCTTTTTTTTCATTTTGGAAAGACGATTTGTTCCACATGGAACATTCGCTCAATTCAAAAGAAG
>JAJXXI010000089.1 GCA_021781185.1 bacterium | reverse complement strand
CAAGCCATCAAGGATTTAGGCGTGGATCCCGAAATGATGCAGCCGCAAATCGTTTAAGACGAATTGCGGCTTGTCATGGGCGCGGAACTCTGGTTCAATTTGCGCCCCACGGTTGGCAGGATAGCTCAGTTGGTAGAGCAGAGGACTGAAAATCCTTGTGTCCCCGGTTCAATTCCGGGTCCTGCCACCATTTCCATATTTTTTTTCCGAAGAATTCTTCTTTGCCGGATCATGGTTTGCGGAAAATTCAGGGACCTACCAAAAAATGCCTATCATTAGGCAATAAGGGGTTGGTTCAGTTTTTCTCCTTGGGGCAGCTTCTTTTTGTAAACGGTGCGTGAGCGCCGATAACCAAAAATCAACCAAAGATGATGACTATGAAAAAAATGATTCTATTAGCAGCGATGTTCGGTCTGGCAGCGGCACTTTCGGCCCGGGCGGCGGATGCCAGCGCCAACTGGGACCATCATTGCGCGATGTGCCACGGCAAGGACGGCAAGGGCGACACCAAGATCGGAGCCAAGCTGGGCTGCAAAGATTTTACGGACGCCAAGGTGCAGGCCGACCTCAAGGATGACGCGGCCATCAAAGCCATCAAGGAAGGTCTGAAATCAGACGATGGCAAGAAATTGATGAAGCCGTTCGATCAACTGTCGGACAGCGAGGTCAAGGATCTCGTGGCCTACATTCGCAGTTTCAAGAAGTGATTTTGTTTCTGGCCGCCGGCCGTTTTTTCTTGCCGGCAACAGGTTGGTGTTCGTCGGCAAGTTTTCCTGCCGGCTGGCGGCCAGTTTTTTAATCCATCCATTTTAGCTCCCAAATTTTTTCATGAATTCCGAAAACAAAACGCCGGTCCGCCCCCGTCCTTCGCTTTTCCGCAACTGGATCAGTTTCATCGGCGCGGTGGTGGCGCTGGGGGCGCTGTTTTCCTTTTTGCTGCTGTTCATTTCAGACGCAGTTAGCAAATTCTCCAATCCCTACGTCAGCATTTTGACCTACATCGTGGTGCCGGTTTTTTTGATCAGCGGCATATTGCTGGCATTTGTCGGAGCCGGCTGGGAACGTCGTCGCCGCGCGCATGGCGGCCAGCCGACGTCGTTGAAGATGGATTTGGATCAGCCGCATGACCGGCGCGTGATTCTGACTTTTGTGTCGGGCGCGATCGTCTTTCTTCTGCTTTCGGCGATTGGTTGTTACAATGCGTTTAACTTTACGGAGTCGGTAACCTTTTGCGGTGAGGTCTGTCACAAGGTGATGGAGCCGGAAAAGGTGGCCCATGACCACGGTCCGCATGCGCGTGTCTCCTGCGTGGAATGCCATGTTGGCAGCGGCGTTTCGTGGTTCGTCAAGTCCAAGATCTCCGGCTCGTATCAGCTTTACGCGGTGGCGTTCAACAAGTATCCGCGCCCGATCCCGACTCCGATTAAAAACCTGCGTCCCGCCCGTGAAACCTGCGAGGAATGCCACTGGCCGCAGTCATTCGTCGGCAATATGGATCGCACGTTCAACTATTTTCAGAGCGACGCCTCCAACTCACCTTATTCCATCCGCCTGCTGCTGAAGATCGGCGGCAGTGATCCGCGCCAGGGGCCGGTCGGCGGGATTCACTGGCACAACCTGCCCGGCAACAAGGTGGAATACGTTGCTACTGATGAGGCCCGCCAGGTCATTCCCTGGGTGCGCGTGACCGATGCCAAGGGGAACGTGACCGTGTTCCAGACGGCGCGGTTTACCAACGATGTGGCCAAAATGGATATTCGCACGATGGATTGCATGGACTGCCACAACCGCCCGGCCCACAATTTCCTCTCGCCTGAGCAGGCAGTGAACCGGGCCATGGCGTTGAACCGGATAGACCCATCCATCCCGTGGATCAAGACCAACGCGGTTTATGTGCTGGTTCAAAAATACCAGACGGAAGCCGAGGCAACCAACCGCATCGCCGCTTTGCTGTCGGCGCGGTATCCTGGTGACGCCCGGGTGCAGGCGGCCATCCCGGTGGTGCAGCAGATCTATGCGTGGAACTTTTTCCCCTTCATGAAGTCGAGTTGGGCCAGCTATCCGAACGATATCGGGCACATGATCTGGCCCGGTTGTTTCCGCTGCCACGATGGCCTGCACCAGACCGCTGACAAGAAACGAACCATCGTCAACGACTGCAACTCCTGCCACACCATTTTGGCCCAGGGTGCCGGAGCTGAACTCAACAAGCTGGCACCGGCCGGCCAGCCGTTTAATCATCCCGGCGGCGATCTGGACGGCGACAACAGTTGCACCGATTGCCACACGGGTGGTCCGTAGGCGAATTTCAAACCGATTGCCTTTCAGCTTCAAGCCGGAACGATAACTCGTTCCGGCTTTGCTTTGTGCGGGTCTTTTGGGCTCTCCCCGGAGGAATTTTCCACCACCGACTGGCAAAACTGCAGTTTGGGTATAGTGTGTAGATGGAAAGAAAAAGTGGAGTGAATTATGCGTTGGCCTTCGCCCATTGAGTTGTTCGGTTCAGGCTGCCGTCTGTTGCGGAGGCACCCAAGAATGGAGGTTATATGAACATGCTGTCCACGGAGACCCGAAAAGACCGGCTTATTCATGAGCGGATACATGATCCCTACAAGGCCGCCGGAAAACCGTCCGGTTCATCTGTCTGTCCGGTATGCAACGCTGTTTTTAAGGACGGTCACTGGCAATGGCTGGAAACCTGGCCATTGGATGCACCTCGGGAAATGTGTCAGGCGTGCCGGCGAATCCGGGATAATTACCCGGCTGGATCGGTGACCATGACCGGAGATTTTATTCAGACACACCGGCAGGAAGTTCTCAGCCTGGCGCGAAATCTGGAACGGGGTGAGCGCGCCCGGCATCCGCTTCATCGGATCATTCGCGTTGAGGAGCGCCCGGACGCCGTGGTGCTTACCACCACGGATCTGCATCTTCCCAAGCGCATTGGTCAAGCGCTGCAACGCGCCTACAAAGGTTCGCTGGATCTGCATTATGACGTGGAAGGTTGTTATGTGCGGGTCCAATGGACCGCCGACGAAAATAAAACAATCATCCGGCCACAAAGAAATGGAGGTAAATCATGATGCCCAAATACACCATCGAGTATGCGATGCAGTTCAAACGCAGCCCCGAGGTCTATCACTATCGCAGCGACGATCCCGTGGCGTGCGAGGAATTCCTGGAGGAACTCCTGGAACGAGGTTATCGCATCACTGCCATCCGGCATGAGGGTTTGGATGTATCCCAGCCGGATTTTGACAAGATGATCAAGATCGCCGCCGGCATGTTGGCGGCCAAGTCCATTTGTTCCTCCCTTGGCATTACCAAGGAGGAGGAGCATTACCGGTTTGGTTTCGCCGTCTAAACCGTGCGAACTTGATTCGTAACGTCAAATTTCCGGTGTTGTCTGCCGCCGGTTCCAAGACAAATCGAAAGGCGGGGTGGGGGAATTTTTCTGCCAGCTCAAGCTGTAACCGCAATGAAATTGAATCCCACGGTCTCAGATCGGTCGAAAGGCACAGCGGGGGGCCGTGGCGTTGTTTGCGCCGTGCTGATGCCTCATGCCCCCATTCTGATCCCCAAAATCGGCGGCAACCGCACCGGGGCCGTTGCCGCCAGTGTTCGTGCGATGCGTGAAGCGGCAGCCTGCGTGATGTGCCATCATCCGGACAGCATCGTTGTGATTTCGCCACATGCACCGCGGCAGCCGGAATCATTCGGCATTTGGGCGGATAATCCACTCCAAGGTTCATTCGCCCAGTTCAATGCACCCCAAATCGCGATCAGCCTTTCGCTGGATTTATCGCTGTCGCAGGCGGTTGCGGCGGAGGCAGGCCGGCGCAATCTGGCGACCTGGGAGATTCACCGGCGTCTGCTTGATCACGGTGCGCTGGTGCCATTCTGGTTCCTTGCCGAAGCGGGTTGGGCCGGTCCTGTCGTCGTCCTCAGTCTCAATTATCCCAATGCTGGCGGATTAATCGCCTTGGGCGAATCCATTGCGGCGGCGGCTGGTTTGTCCTGCCGCATCGCGTTGGTTGCCAGTGGTGACATGAGTCATCGCCTCACGCCGGATGCTCCATGCGGATTTCATCCCCAGGCCCGCCGTTTCGACGAGACCCTTATCCAGCTCGTCCGTGCCGGCGAGTATCGCCAGATTGAAGCCATTGCTCCGAAACTGCGCGAGTGCGCAGCGGAAGATGCGGTGGATTCCACCCTGGTTGCCGCTGCTGCCGTGAACTGGCAGACCGCCGGCCATCGTGTGCTCAATTACGAAGGTCCGTTTGGCGTGGGCTATGGCGTGGCGATTTTATTCGCTCAGATCAATTCTATATTTGAATCCAGTCAGGTCTCATCTCGCCTGATTCTCAAGGGTCGCAACAGTCTTCCCGGCGTGGCGCGTCGCTCGGTGATGGCGGCGTTGCGGGGCGGTTCGGAAACGGCGCCTGCACCGGACGACGGTTCTCTTTCTGTTTCCAGCGGTGTGTTCGTAACGATCCGCCATCGCAACGGTCGGTTGCGTGGTTGCGTCGGCACCATTACTCCGGCCTGTTCTGACTTGCTGGCCGAAACCTGGCGCAGTGCGCGGCTTGCGGCGTTTAAGGACAATCGTTTTGCTCCCATCACGGAATCGGAAATGGACCAGCTCCGTTTTGAAGTCAACGTATTACATCCGTCGGAGAAAATCGCCTCGGTGACCGACTTGGATCCCGCCTGCTACGGCGTCATCGTCACGGCTGCTGATGGCCGGCGCGGCTTGTTGCTGCCAGGCATCGAGGAAATCACTTTGCCGGAGCAGCAGTTGCGCCTCGCCCGGGAGAAGGGCTGGATTGACGCAGATGAACCCGTCACCTTGGAGCGCTTTCAGGTGGATCATTTTGAGGAATCGGACTGAGTTTTATGGGTGCGTTCGCCACTTCCTCTCAATTCCCTGCGCGCTGGTGGGTTACGCTTTCGGACGGACGGCTGGAATGCCGGGCCTGTCCGCGTTTCTGCAAATTGACTGCCGGCCAGCGCGGCTTTTGCTTTGTGCGCCAGAATGTCGGCGGTCAAATGGTGCTCACCACTTACGGCCGCAGCAGTGGCTTTTGCATTGACCCCGTCGAGAAAAAGCCGCTGAACCATTTTTATCCCGGCACCAGCGTGCTTTCCTTTGGCACGGCCG
Source organism: bacterium (assembly GCA_021781185.1). Classification (GTDB taxonomy): domain Bacteria; phylum Verrucomicrobiota; class Verrucomicrobiia; order Limisphaerales; family UBA11358; genus UBA11358. The sequence goes on along the minus strand of JAJXXI010000089.1, from coordinate 1,176 downwards.
GCTGCAACCTCGGCTGTCGCTTTTGCCAGAACTGGGACATCAGCAAGGCGCGTGCATTCGACCGGCTCGCGGACAAGGCCACGCCGGACGTCATCGCCACCGTCGCGAAGCGCATGAACTGTCGCTCCGTCGCCTTTACTTATAATGATCCCGTCATCTTTGCCGAATACGCCATGGACGTGGCCGATGCCTGTCGCGAAGCCGGCGTGGCATCCATTGCCGTCACTGCCGGCTACATGACTGGGGATTCGCGGCCGGAATTTTACCGGCACATGGATGCGGCAAATGTGGACTTGAAAGGCTTCACCGAGGGGTTTTATCACCGCAACTGCCATGGTGAAATCGCGCCCGTGCTCGACACGTTGAAGTATCTGCGGCACGAAACCCGTGTCTGGTTCGAGGTCACCACCTTGCTCATCCCCGGCGAGAACGACAGCGACGCCGAACTCGCGCGGGCCGCCGACTGGTTCGCCGCCAATCTGGGACCCGATGTGCCGTGGCATTTCACCGCGTTCCATCCCGATTATAAGATGCTCGACAAGCCGCCCACGCCCGCAGCCACGCTTACCCGCGCCCGCGCCATCGCCTTGGAACGTGGCCTGCATTACATCTATACCGGCAATGTCCACGACCGTTATGGCGGCAGCACCTGGTGTCCGAACTGCGGCCAACGCGTGATCGAACGCGATTGGTATGTGCTCGGCGACTGGCAACTGAAGAAAAACCGCTGCGCGCATTGCGGCTGTGAAATCGCCGGTCACTTCGCCGAACAGCCCGGCAATTGGGGGCGGTGTCGTCTGCCAGTGCAGGTGGGTTGAGCCACGATTCGCGGCAGTGAGGGGTTTATCCGCTCGATCCCGAAAGCTGCGTTAAATGAGCCAATTTCAAAACCTCCGATGGTTCATGGCTGCGGGTGAACTTGGTGGCTGATAAATGGTGAAAAACTCATTTTCCATCTCCAACCGCCGGTTTGGCGACGCGGGCAACCATGCTCCGCCCGTCGCACCGGTTTGCGGTGCGGGTGTCAGGGCCGCCCCTCGCCGGCGGCGGGCCGTGCGAGCTTCAACACGGCCGCGCAAACAGCGCGGTGGCCGTCAGGGCCACCAATCCAAACATCAAATGGCACATCACCTTGGTCGCGCCCCGCACGCGCACCCAGCGTCCGCCATAACGTTC
>JAJXXI010000077.1 GCA_021781185.1 bacterium | reverse complement strand
ATCGCCGCGCCGGCGCAGCGCACCGTGATGTATTTGAACAGGCGCAAAAACGAGAGCCGGGCCTCCCAGCCGGTGCCGTGGGCCCAGTCCAAAATGTGCTGGCTCAAATAATAAAGCATCTATTTCCGCTCCGTCTTCAGGACTTCCGCAATCCGTTCCAGCCGTGACGCCCGGGAGGCTTTCAGCAAAACCACGTCCCCCGGCCTCAGAAAATTCCTGACCGCCGCCGTTGCACGATCCACATCGGCAAATTCAAACACGCGCACCAGGCCTGCGTCCCGCGCCGCCTGCGCCATCACCGGTGCGAGCCGGCCCACGGCGAACAACTGGTCCAGCTTCAACTCCGCCGCGCGCCGGCCGATCTCCGCATGCGCCGCCTCGCTGGTTGCGCCCAATTCCCCCATCTCGCCGAGCACCGCCACGCGCCGGCCCTGCAGCGGCAGGCCGCACAACGTCTCCAGCGCCGCGATCATCGAGTCCGCGTTCGCGTTGTAACAATCATCCAGCACGCGCACGCCGTTGGCCTCCCAGAAATTCAGCCGCATTTTCGGCGGCTGGCATTCGGCCAGGCCGGCCAGGATTTGCGCCCGCCCCAGCCCCAGTTCCGCGCCGACGGCGATGGCAAACAGCGCGTTTACGGCCTGGTGCCGGCCGAGCAAATGCACCCGGTATTCGCCGCCAAATTCGTCCTGCGGAGCGGCGACTTGAAACGTCACGCCGCTCTTGTCCAGCCGGACTTTTCGGGCGCTCCAGTCATTTTTTTTGTCCAGGCCAACACGGCAAATCCTCGCCTTCGTCCGCGCTGCAATTGTTTCCGCCCACTCGCTGTCGCCGTTCAAAAACAAGGTTCCGGATGCCGGCAGCAGTTCCGCCAGCCAGCCTTCTTCCTGCGCCACGCCGGCCACGTCGCCAAAAAATTCCAGATGTTCGCGGGCGATGTTCGTGATGACGCCCAGTTGCGGCTGCACCATGCGGACCAGCAGCGCCAGTTCACCCGGATGATTCGTGCCCACCTCCAACACTGCGGCCTGATGGATATTGTCGAGTCGCAGCAACGTCGCCGGCACGCCGATGTCGTTGTTGAAGCTGGCTTCGCTCCACAACGTCGAAAGCTGCTTGCGCAACACCGACGCGACCAACTCCTTCACCGTCGTCTTGCCGTTGGAACCGGCGACCGCGATGACCGGCAGATCAAACTGCCGTCGGGCAGCCGCCGCGAGTTTGCCCAGCGCCGCCCGGGGTTCATCCACGGCGATCACCGCACAACCCGGCAGCTTTTCCGGGCCGCTGCCCCGCGCAATCACCACGCCGGCCGCCCCCTGTTCACCCGCTTGGTTGATGAATTCATGGCCGTCAAATTTTTCGCCTTTGATGGCAAAAAACAGGTCCCCCGCCTGCAATTGCCGCGAATCTGTGCAGACGCGGCTGAACACGGCGTCGGCCGAACCTTGCAACAAGGTTCCGCCGGCCGCTTCGCAAACAAATTTCAAGGAACGCGGTGCCACAAATTCAATTCCCCGGGCCAGGCCGGCGCGATGCGTTCATATCAGAGCTTTCGCGCGGTGTTTTCCACGACCAGCGCCGGAGCGTTGGTCATCAATTTTGGATCTGGCGGGATGTTCAGGTAGCTCGCACAGCGTTCGGCAATGTCCCGAAACACCGGACCGCAAACCGGGCCGCCATAATAACCATCCTTCGGTTCGTCCATCACCACGGAGATGCAAAGCTGCGGATGGTCCGCCGGGAAAAAGCCAATGAATGACGCCATGTATTTTCCATGCACATAGACGCCGTGCTCCGCCTTCTCCGCCGTGCCGGTCTTGCCGGCGACAACATAATCCTTCATGGCCGCCGCCGGCGCCGTGCCCTCTTTCGTCGGCACCGTCTTCAAGGCTTCAACCATCAGATGGTCCGTCGCCGCGCTGACAACCTGGCGCACGCGTTCCGGCGCGTAGCATTGAACGGGATTGCCATCCCGATCCTGCAGCCGTTTCACCAGCATCGGGTGCATGAGCCAGCCGCCATTCGCAATCGCCGCCATGGCATAAACCATCTGCAACCGCGTCACCGCCACGCCATGCCCCATGGGAATCTGCGCGATGGAATCCTTGCTCCAGTCTTTCACCGGATACAAAAAGCCCCGCGCCTCGCCGGGCAGCGGGATGCCCGTGCGCTGGCCAAAGCCGTAGTTCCAGGCATAGTCGTAAAGGTTTTGCGCCCCCAGTTTGATGCCGATCTTGGCCGCGCCAATGTTGGAGGATTTGGTGATGATCTCCTTGGTGGTCAGAATGCCGTGCGGCTCGGCGTCATGCAAAACCCGGCCGGCAAAGAGGAAGTGGCCGTGCTCGCAGTCGAATTGGTCGGTGAGTCTCACCACCCCGTTGTTCAAAGCGCCGGAGACGACAACGATCTTGAAAGTGGAGCCCGGCTCCATGACGTCCGTAATGACGCGGTCGCGCGTTGCGGGTGTGATGGTGTTCGGCTGGTTCGGGTCGTAGTTGGGCAGCGACGCCATCGCCAGGATCTCCCCCGTGCTCGGGCGGATGACAATCCCGGTGATGCTCTTGGGCTCGTGCTTTTTCACGGCCTCCGCCAGCGCGGTTTCCACGATGTGCTGGATCGCCGAATCAATCGTCAGCACCACGTTCAGTCCGTCGCGTGCGCGAACATCCTCGTCCCGCAACGCCACCAGTTCATGATGCGCCCGGTCCACCTCGGTCACGCGCCAGCCGGCCACACCGCTCAGGGCTTTTTGCATGGTCAGCTCCACGCCGTCGCGGCCGATGATCTGCGTGATGAGATGCCCGTCAATTTTGTATTCCTCGGTGCCGGGAAAGCCGACCACCTGCGATGCCAGCGAGCCGTTGGGATAAATCCGCATCTGGTCCGATTCGGCAAAAACCGAGTGGAGCCGGAGGTTGCGAAAAAAATCGCGGTCGGCGCGAGGCAGTTTTTTTTCATCCACCCCGAGTTTCAGGCCGGCCATGGCCGCCACGACCTGCTGCCAGGTTTCCTCCGGGATGTTTTTGGCCAGGCGAACGTAATGGAGGCCGTTCGTGACGAAGTCGCCATCCGGCAGGCGGACGATGCGCGGCACAAGCTTTTGCGCCAGCTCGTTTGCGTTCAAATTGAGCAGGGGCGCAATGGCCCGCGCCACCAGCAACTGCTGGTTGCCGATCAGCGACGGATCGGCGCAAACCGTTTTCACCGCGACGCTCGTGGCCAGGATGTTCCCGTTCACGTCCAGAATGTCGCCCCGGCGCGGGGCCTGCCAGAATTCGCGCTCGGTGTTCTCCTCCGCCTTGGCGCTCAACTCGTCGTGGCGCACCACCTGCAAATCCACCAACCGGGCGGCGAGGCCCACAAATGCCGCCGCCAGAAAGGCCAGCAACAGAAATGAACGACGGATTTGCAGTTTGTTGGACATCTTCAAAAGGCCAGCCGCCCGTGCCGATCGGTTCCTCAACCAACGGCGTCACGGGCGGCGGCCAAAATTTGTTTTGCTTTACGGCGTCACACTGTCCAAGGACCGCTGCGTGAACTGGCGTGACAAATGATTCGGAGCCGCCGGCGCGGCCGGCTCCTCCAACCGCACCACCTGCATCGGCGTCGCCGGGGCCAGACCGAGATTCAATTCTTTCGTCCGCCGGTCCAGCATCACCGGCGAATGCAGGATGGCAAGCTGGTCGCTCAACTGTTTGTTGTCCGCCCGCAGTTGCCTGAGCTGCGCCTCACGTTGACCGATTTGCCGGCCAAGCCGGAATATCTCGTTCTTCTGCCAGACGTAACCGACCGCCGAGCCGCCGATGAGCAGGCATAAAAACGACGCCTTCAGCGCCGGACCAAACCGGATCACTGCCGCCTGGTTTTTACGATTTTTTGACATCTTAAATTTTTTCCAGCACCCGCAACTGCGCACTGCGGCTGCGCGGGTTTTCCCGCAGCTCGGCTTCGCCCGGCAAAACCGCCTTGCGCGAAACCCATTTCACCTCGGGCACGCACGGCGTCCGCAGTTCCGGCACGTCCACCTCGCCACTGAAGGTGTAATCCCGCGCCCACTCACGGCCGAATTCCTTCACCACGCGGTCTTCAAGCGAATGAAACGTAATCACCGCCAGCCGGCCGCCGGGCTTTAAAATCTTTACCGCCGCCGCCAGCCCCCGCTTCAGCGAGCCAATCTCGTCGTTCACCGCGATGCGCAGCGCCTGAAACACTTTCGTGGCCGGATGCGCCTTTTTGCCATGACGCGGTGCCAGCCGCTCGATCAAGTCCGCCAACTGCTTCGTCGTCTCAAACTTGCGCAAAGCACGGTCATGCACGATGGCCTTCGCAAACCGCCGGGAATCACGTTCGCCGCCCAGCTCCCAAAAAATGTTCGCCAGCGTTTCCGCGTCCCCGGTGTTCACCAGTTGCGCCGCCGTCACCGGCTGCCGGTTGTCCATCCGCATGTCGAGCGGACCGTCCTGCTGGAAACTGAACCCCCGCTCCGCCACGTCCAACTGCGGCGAACTCACCCCCAGATCCAGCAGCACCCCGTCACAACTGGCCGCCGGAACCCAGTCCGCCAGCTCCGAAAAATTCCCCCGCCGCACTTCAAAGCGCCCGGCGAATTGCTCCGCCAACCGCGCGCTGGCAACCTCAACCGCGACGCCATCGCGATCGCACCCAAACAGCCATCCAGTCGGCGAGCTCGCGGCCAGCAGACTCGCTGCGTGACCAGCTCCACCGAGGGTGCCGTCGGCGTAACGGCCGCCCGGATGCGGCCTCAGGACGGCCAGCACCTCCGCCGCCATCACTGGTTTGTGAACGAATCGGGGCACTTTGCATCGCTAGACAGGGGTGGTCATCCGTTCGCCGGCAAAATTCCAAGCCTCGCGCGAAGCCGGCAACAGGGGCGGCTCAGCCGGCATGACGGTGCGGGATTTGACCGGCACAAATTCGATGTCCGCATCCGCCAGGTCATTGCCAATCGGCTTCACCGCGTCCAGCGAAAGCTCCACCTGCACCGCGTGAACCGCCGGTGGCGCCACCGGCTCCGGCGCGCGGAAGGGATTTAATTTATGCGTCCAATTCGCGGTGCGCACCGGGCGAAGGACGCTGGGGGCGGCCATTTTTTGCGTCTTGGCCAGGCTCACCGGCGCGGGTGTCGGCGCGGGCGAAGAAACCTTTCCCCCGGCCGGCTCCAGCGCGGGCACAGCAGAGGCGCCTCCGGGCTCCTTCGGCGTGAAGGGATTTTTCTCCGCATTGAATTTGGGCAAATAGACGTGCTTGTTTTCGCGATAGGCCTTGAGGCCGCCGCCGCCAAAAAAACTTTTCCCCGCACCGAGCAATTTTCCAAGTTTCATAATCATTCCATGAGCTTGAAGGCTTCGTGCGCGAGCACCGCGTCCGCCGCCTTGACTTTTTCATATCGGGCCGGATTCCAGATCTCGAACCGGTCGAGCAGGCCGACCAAAACCGCCTCATCCTTGATTTCCGCCTTGCGCGCCATTTCGTCAGGCAGACAAATGCGCCCGGATTTATCGAGCGTCACCTGCACCGACTCGCTGCCGATGAACCGCTTCAGGAAAACCTTTTTTTCGTCGCCCGTCGGCATCGCATCAATATCCGCCATCAACTGCGCCATCTCGGCGGGAGGCAGCACCCGGAGACAAGTCCCCGCATCATGCTTCGGCCAGACCATCAGCGTCAGCTCCACGCCGTCGTCTTCCGGGCGCCATTTCGCCGGGATTTGAACACGCCGCTTATCATCCACCCCGTGCCGATAGCACGAATTGTAATAGGTCGGCGGCATGATATTGGCGGCGCTCATTTTTATTCACAGTGATTCCAGAAACGGCCAGAATCACCCACAACGACCCATTTCTACCCATTTTAACCCACTTCTGTCAATGTAAATCAGGACGCGAACCCCTTGTTTATTCAATAGTTATTCACAATTTCTCCCCCCGATGCGAATTGTCAGCCGCCACCCCGTTCCATTACGCTCACGGCGATGCGAACTGCCGATTTCCACTTCGACCTGCCGACGGACCTGATTGCCCAGCAACCAGCTCCAAAACGCGACGGCTCGCGACTGCTGGTGGTGGATCGAACCAGCGGCAAAACCGAACACCGGCAGTTTCCCGACCTGCTGAATTATCTCCAGCCCGGCGATGTGCTTGTGCTCAACAACTCCCGGGTGATCCCGGCCCGGCTCCATGGCACCAACGCCAAATCCGGCGGTCAGTTTGAAGTCTTGTTGCTGGAAGAATGCGCCGCCAACAATTGGTGGGCCATGCTGCGCCCCGGAAAAAGGGCCAAACTCGGCACCCAAATTCAATTGCAAGACAAATCTGG
>JAJXXI010000397.1 GCA_021781185.1 bacterium | reverse complement strand
TCGAACCCGCGCGTAACAATCGGCAGCATGGCGTTGAGTTGGAGCACGGCAGCCATGATCGTGTTAAAGTAACCGGCCAGCAGCACGATGTCGCCCGGCGTCAGCGGCAGGATTCCGCGATAGCTCAAAATCGCTGCGGCAGCGAATCCCGTGAGGTTGAAGAGCATCAGTGCCACCCACATTGTCGCGCCAAAGGTTCCCGCGAAAAAATCAAACGACCGCGCCGCGCTGCGGACGTTGCTGAAGCGATGGTCCAGCCGCGCCACTTCCGCATCCTCGACGGCGTGGGCCCGGGTGATGGGAATCATGTTGATCATCCCGCCGAGCTGCGAATTCATCCCCTCGATTTCTTTGCGGAGATTTTCATTATAGCCCTGGAGCCGGCCGGACACGAAGCGCCGAACAACCCAAATGAACGGGACGAAGAGAATGAACGCCGGCAGGAAGACCGGCATCCGCCACGCCGTCACGCCCATCGTGACCAGCACCGTTACCGCCGCGAAAAAGCCAACGTCCACAACCTGCCGGCTCAGCATCTCAATGGATTCGACATCGCGGGTGACCTTGGTTTGCATGGCCCCCGTGTCGGCGCGGCTGTGGTAGCTGATGGAGAGCATTTGCAGCCGCCGCACCAGCGAGGAGCGCAGGCGGACTTCCACATTCCGGATGCTCCGGCTCAAGAACGTGACGTATAACGCCGCCGACGGAATATTTTGTATGATGGCGACGGCGCCGATGATGACGTTGATCCACAACGCACGCAGCCCGCCAGCACTCCGGTGCGCGATGATATCAATGATGTTCGCGGTGATGACCGGCAGAATCCAGACCGGGCTGGCCTTGAACAAATAGCTGACCAGGGCGAGCGCCACCGAGCGGCGTTCCGGCCAGTAAAGATGGCCCAGCGTCCGCCACGGACGCCGCCCGTCAAACTGAATTTCCATCGGATCGAGATGCATGACAACTTCATCGCTAACCGTAACCAACACTCTGGCTCCATCCGGCCCGACCGGCATCGCCTCAACTGCGGAGCTTCCAGGCAGGCTTCTGGTTACGGCTGAATGTTCATTCCGATTCAGGTGCGGAGGCGGATCCTTTCCCCGCCAGTCTGGCCTTGTGCTGGCCTCGCTTGAATATCAAGAAACCCGCGCTGAACATCACGCTGCCGCAAAATAGAAACGCCAGTCGGCCATCAAAGCGGTTCGGAATCGCCATCAACAACAGGATGAATCCACCATAAACCATGCAGAGCGAACCCAGCAGCTTGTAGATGGAGGTCTGCGCCTCTTCGACCCCCTGTCCATGTTTATCCACGGGCGTATGCAGATTTTCAAAGAATTTATCCACACGGTCCTGACTGGCGGACGGCGCGGCTTTGTAGAACAGGCTTGTAAAAAAATACCATACCGAACCGATGAGCACCGTGCCGCCCAAAGTTGTAACCGCCAGTTTGAGATACGTTCCCTCGTCCTTGCTCAGCGGCGTCTGCCAGCCCATCCAGTGCTGGACCATGTCCGGCGTAATGTATTTGTCCAGCAGCCACGACGCCAGACCGGCCACCAGCGCCGTGCTCCAGGCCGACCAGTCGGGCGTGCGTTTGTAAAACAGCCCGTAAATCAACGGCAGCGCCAGCGGCATGAGCAGGTTCGCCGCCAGCTGGTTGACGAAGTCGAACAGGTTTGTCTGGCGGATGCTGTTGATGTAGATCGCCAGCAGAATGATGATCCCGCCGAAAATCAGGGTGCAAATTTTGCCCGCGACCAGCAGATGTTTCTCCGATGCGTGCGGGACAAATACCGGCCTGTAAAGACTGCGAATGGCGATGCCGACGTTCTTGTTCAAGCCCGAGTCCATGCTGGTCACCGTCGCCCCAAGCATGGCCGACAACAGCAGGCCGAGCAGGCCTTTCGGCATCACATCCATCGCCACCGCCAGGAACGCCGCCTCGTGCGGCTGCTTGAGCATGGGATATTCGGCCGCCAGGTGCGGATGCATGATGGTGGCCGCCATCGGGGGAATGAACCAGATGAGCGGCCCGATGATGGTGCCGATGAGCGGAATCAGCACCATGCGCCGGGCGTCCTTGTCGCTGCGGGTCATCAGATACATGGTCGCGCGTTCCATGTTGTTTTCGTCGGAAAATTTCAGCCACAGGTTGGCCAGCGCCCAAATGATGATGATGTCCGGCCGGGCCAGTTCGCCCCAATGAAATTCCGAATGCGGCACCTTGCTGATCAAGCCAGGCAACCCGCCGATTTCCGGCCGGGCCAGCACCATGACCGCCGTGCAGAGGGTGATGGTCACAATCAGGAACGCCTGCACAAAATCGCTTGCCAGCACCGCCCACGACCCGCCGGCAAAAGCCACGACCGTCACCACCACGCCCAAGATGACCAGCACCGTGTTCATCGGCATGTCGAATACGGCGGACATGAACACGCCGATCGCATTCAAGCCGACGCCGGCGAACAGGAGCAGCAACGGCAGCTTGATCCAGGTGTAAAACTGCTCGTTGAACGGCCCGTAACGATGCCGCACCGCCTCCATCCAGGTGATGACCCGCATCCGGCGAAACCGCTGGCAGGTGAAGAAGATGGCAAATATCAGCGCAAAAACCGTGGAGTAAAACACCACCAGCACCAGCGGGCCGGTTTCATACACCTTGCCCGCCGCCCCGGTGAAGGTCCAGGCGCTGAAACTGAAAATCCACGCCGACGCGCCCGTGATCCACCACGGCATCGCACCGCCCGCGCGAAAATAATCCGACGTGTTCTTGCTCATGCGTCGGAACACCAGCCCGATGGCGAGCATGAAGACGAGGTAGAAACCGATGATGATGTAGTCGTAGCGTGAAATCATGAGTGGTTTGTCCTGTAATCGAAACAATCAAAGTCCGCGACGGCTTGTGTGCCGCCGACATCTTGCGCACACAAGCCGACCATTGCGCCCGTAAAGCGCAGCGTGCTGCCGTAGTCATCGGAAAGTTTGGACATGTCCAGCACCGGGCCGATGTTCTGCCACATCTGCCCGTCCGGTGACGCGCTGAACTGCAGTTTTTCGCAATCCACTTCCGCGCGGAGATGAACTCGTTTCCAATCGTTGATGGCGATCTGGCTGTCGGTGAGTTCATCGTAAACGCCATCGTCCGTCAGCACGACGCCGAGGATCCTGCCCAGTTTTTCGTCGTGCGTCGCGCGGAGATAAAAATGCTGCCGGGTGTCGTAGTAACAAACCAGTCCGGCCATCTGCGTGAAATGCGCCGGGGCAGACTCCATGCATGTTTCGGCAGTGAATTTGAAATGCTCGATGCGCCGCGCAACCAGGCTTTGATCGAACAACGAATACAGCGAATCGCGCCCCCGCAGCCGCAGCCAGCCGGGACGCTCCGTCAGCGAAAGCCATGATTCATCAGCCGGCACGCGCAACGAACTCCAGTCAACGCCAAGCTTTGGCGCATCAAAATCGTCGTGTCCAACCGCCGCCGGCAAGTTCGCCGCCGGCAAGCTTTTTGGTGCAGGCAACGTCACTTGCGGTTTTGTTCCGCCCGTCGCGAGTCGCAGCCAGCCGTCGCGCCACTCCACGCGTTGCAGGCAGGTTTCGCGGCCGAGCACACAGCGATCTCCCGCATGAGCTTCGGCACTGGCGGTTTTATCAGGCGAGGCCAGATTCCGTCCCGCAGCCGTCTTCAACGGCCGGCTGGCGAGATGTGCCAGATACCATTCGCCGGCGGGCGTCCCGACCAGTTCGCCGTGACCGGCCTTTTGCAGCGGCAAGGTCGCATCGTCACGCGAAGTAAGCACGGAGGTTTGCGGGTCCAGTTCATACGGGCCGAGAATGGTTCTGGACCGCGCCATGGAAATGCCGTGGTTCCAGCCGGTGCCGCCTTCGGCGAGCATAAGATAATACCAGCCGTCGCGCTTGTAGAGGTTCGGCCCCTCGGTGAGAATGCCGGGCTTTTCCAAAATCTTGGTCATCGGCCCGATGAGCTTCTGCGTTTTCGGATCGAACTCCTGAACGACAATGCCCGCGAAACGCCCCCTGCCCTTGCGGAAATCCCAGAGCATGTTCACCAGCCATTTCCGACCGTCATCATCGTGAAACAGCGACGGGTCAAAGCCGACGGAGTTCAATTCAACCGGTTCACTCCACGGCCCGGCAACGTCGGTGGCGGTGGTCAGGAAAATTTCCAGATCCTTGAACGGACGGCCCATGCCGGTGTTCCGCAGATTCGTGTAAATGAGCCAGAACTGTCCGTCCGCACGGCTCAAACTCGGCGCCCAGACGCCGGCGGAATCCGGGACGCCACGGAGATCGAGCTGAGATTTGCGGGTCAACGCGTGGCCGGCGAACCGCCAGTTCATCAGATCCCTGGAGTGGTGCAACGGCACGCCGGGAAACCACTCAAACGACGAGTTGGCGAGGTAATAGTCATCGCCGACACGGCAGATGCTCGGATCGGGAAAGAACCCGGGCAGGATGGGATTTTGGATCTGGCTCATCGGTTTAATTCAGCTTTGCCGTCCAATGCAAGGCGTTCAACAACAGTTTTTGAAATTCTGGGTGCAGCCAGACCTCGAGATTATGCCCCGGCGTCAGCACGCAAACCCGTCCGCCATCTGCGGTTGTGCGCGTCCAACCGGCCGGCTGCACACCATGCTCGGAACGCGAATGCAGAAACACATCCGCCCCCGTGTCGTTCATGGCCATGAAATAATGTTCATCGTGCATGGTGAATTTCGACACACCGTTGACAAGCGGATGGCCGGCCCGGGGTTCAACCGTCACCGCACATTGGTCAGGATGGCGCACAAACGCACCGCCGATCATTTCGCCCATTCCCGGTGACTGCTCGTAACGCGAGGTGCCGGCGTGAATCACGACCAGTCCCTTCCCGCGACGCAGATGATCTTGAAGCGCCGCCGCCGCCGCCAGCGTCAGCCACGGACGCTGGTCCGTCAGGGAAATCAGATTCGCCCGGGCCAGCAAGATGGTTGAAAAATTTGGCAGCCGTTCCATCAGGCATTTTGAGCCGGTTTCAAGAAATTCAAATTCAAAGCCGCCGGCGCGCAGTGGAGCCAATCCGCGCCGGATGGTTTCGGCGGGATGCCAGACGTCGTCGCAAATAACCAGCAGCGAATTCATCACATCATCGTCAAGGGTTGCATCATACCGTTACGCTCATCGTGCAGCTTCGTTGTGTCCAGTCCATCCAACACCAGCACACCCTGCAATGACGAGATCAAATCCGGCTTGCTCCACGACCAGGCGATTTGACCCGCCAGATTGAACTCCAGCAACTGCACGCCGGACTGGCCAAGTCCCGGACCATGGCCCTGCCAGTTGGCAAGCACAATGTTTTCATTGGGCAGCAACTGGAACATTGCATAGAAAAATGGGCGCACATTTTCCGGAACGGATTCCTTGCCGCCGAATTTGCGAACGATTTTTCCTTCCGGGTCCAGTTCCACCACGAACGCGCCGTAGCCCGCCGTCACAACGAGATTTCCGTTTGGCAGCCGCAGCGATTTCCACGCGTGATAGAAACCCTCGACTGGAAATTCACGCAGATATTTCCCATCGCACGAACCCTCCCGGATGCGGTCGTTGCATGACATGAGATAAGTCCCCTGCTCCGTCTGCCGGACGAGCCGCACATAATCGCCGGGAAAAACGGCGCGGCGAACTTCCTGATCATTCGCGTCGAGTTCCAAAACCACGACGCCTTTCGGTCCGGGAATGTCCACACCCGCGATGATGGTATGACCATTGGACTGTCGGCGCACCGCCGTCACGCCTTCGAGCAGCTTGAATTCCTTGGTCAGACGGCCCAGCGCAATGTCGAACTCGCTGTAACCGTGATGATGGCCGATGAGAATTTTGTTTCTGCCGATCAACTGCATGTCGCGCGCCGCCGGCTGACCGATGGGCACAATCCAGTTCTTCGACTGGTCGGTTTCGTTGACATGCAGGAGCGTTGCGTGACCTTCATCAATCGCCATGAATTCGTGCTGGATCGAAAATGCGTTCAACGTTTCCCCCTCGTTTGCGCAGGTGCAATCCAGACAGCCTGTCCACCGGCAGCCAGCATTGGCACAGCTAGGGTCGTCAATGAATCCACCGGCAGGATTTTTACGGCCACATGCGTCCGGGTGGGAACAGAATTGTCATCCGAATAGATGTGGGCGATGTATTTTTCACCGGAAACGAGAAAATTCAGCGGACACTCCAACCGGCGCAGCTCACTGCCGTTGATGCTTCCGATGAACCAGTCGTCACCGCTTCGACGGGCAATCGTCGCAAACTTGCCAATTTCGCCGTTGATGACTTTCGTGTCATCCCAA
>JAJXXI010000480.1 GCA_021781185.1 bacterium | reverse complement strand
ACACCGTCATCCACGCCGTGGCCAAGACCGCCACGATGCGCGGCTGGGAAACCCTCGGCATCCTTGGCGGCTTTGACGGCCTGCTCGAACCGCGCCAGTTTCGCGTGCTGGATTACCAGGCGCTTGGCGGGTTGCTGACCCGCGGGGCACCATTCTTGGCACCGCCAACCGCGGCAGGTTTTCGGCCAAAGTTGGGCATGGCGAAACCCGCCAGTTGCCGAAGGAACTGCTTGACCGCACCCGGGCCGGCGTGGACGCGCTGGGCATCACCGCGCTCGTGTCCATCGGCGGCGACGGCTCGTTGAGCATCTCGCAGCAGATGCACGAACACGGGATTCCCATCATCGGCGTGCCCAAGACCATTGACAACGACCTCGAAGGCACGCTCCTCACGTTCGGTTATGATTCCGCCGTGGCCTGCGCGACCGACGCGCTGGACCGGCTGCATACCACCGCCGAGAGCCACAACCGCGTGATGGTGCTGGAAGTCATGGGCCGCTATGCCGGCTGGATCGCGCTTTCCGCCGGCATCGCGGGCGGCGCGGACGTGATTTTGATTCCGGAGCTGCCGTTCACCTACGACAACATTTGCGCCAAAATCCGCGAACGCGAGGCCGGGGGGAAACATTTTACCATCGTCGTCGTGGCCGAGGGCGCGAAAGAAAAGGGCGGCGGCTTTGTCGTGTCCTCCCTGCAGGAGAGCAATCGCGAGGCGCGGCTGGGCGGCATCGGCAATGTCGTTGCGGCGAAAATCGGGGAACACTCCGGCAAGGAGTCCCGCTGTTGCGTGCTCGGCCATCTACAGCGCGGCGGCACGCCGACGACCTTTGACCGTGTGCTGTGCTCGATGTTCGGTGCGATGGCGGTGGAACTCATCGCGGCGGACGATTTCGGCAAGATGGTGGCGTTCACCGGCTCCAAAATCGGCGCGGTCACCATTGCCGAGGCGGTGGGCCGGCTGAAGACGGTGCGCCCGGACGACGTGATGACCCGGACGGCGCGGGCGCTCGGGATTTGTCTGGGCGATTGAATTCTTTAAGACGCCAAATTCAAAAACATGAACCAAAACGCCTACTTTGAGATTCACGGCCCGCACGGCAAGACCATTCAAAATCATCCCGCTGCTGCCGCTCTGCGACCGCGACTGCCGGCACGACCAAGGCAGATGCTATCGAGCCAGACGGGCAGGCGGCAGATCTGCATGTTGAAGTTAAGATTGAGACCAAGCCGAAGTGCCCGCCACGCGACCGGCGACCGATCACACGCCCCGGCTCATGCCGCATCATCCGCTTCTGGCCATGCCGTTTGAAGCGAGCCGGATACTCTGGCAACGATAATCCAACAAAAGGGTTTCCGTCATGTCGTTCTTCACCAATCCCGTTTAGGAAGACCGGTGTTTGCCCTCGTTTTCACTGGAGAACAAGCAGTCAGGCCAGACTTGCCGAATGGGTTGCCCGGATCGAAGGAATGCAGTTGAAATTGTTTCAACATGGAAAATGTCAAAGCCTGGATCAAAGAAACGGCTGGCTATAGCCAAGTAAACACCCGCAGCACACCCACGGCAAAACCTCGCTGTTGAAAGATTTTATGTTTCACATGTTCACGGCATTCGGAGCGATTTCGTATTTTCCGAGCTCACATGGCACGACCAGCCGCCATAGTCCATTGCCATTGCACATCGTCCAGTGAAAAAAACGAAGCGCCGCCAACAGATGGAAACACAAACTGCCCGGCAGAACGTCAATCAGCCGCTCGTTTGGCGACGAGAGAGATTCCTGAACCGCCACGTTCTCGCATAAAAATTCAAATAAAATTTCCGATCTTCATCACGATCTGATCTATTTCGCCCACGCATCGCCTTCCGGCGTGCGGCGCCACGCGTAGTAGGCATCAAGAACTTTGAGCGAATCGGCGCTGGGGACCGGACCGAGGTGCGGCGTCTGCTGGAAATACATCACCTGCGGATTGCGGATGCTGAACGCCGGCCATGCGGGAAGACTTTTGCCATTGGGATTGCCGTGCGTTGCGAAGTTCACCCAGTAGGTGGACATGGCGTCCGAAATGGCGAGGTCGGACTTGGTGGTTTCGGGATTGTTTGGGTTCAGGTGCTGAAAGACGTAGGAGACATCCTGCGCATGAGGAGAACCGTAACCCGCTTGGGGCGAACCTTCCGGGTAATCCGGGTGCTGATCAAAGTAATAGTAAAACACTTTGGACTTGCCGGTCTGGGACTGCAGTCGCGCCCAACTCCAGGTGTGCCAGCCGAACGCTGCGTCGCGGGTCAGGTCGCGCGCGGTCTTGGGAACGGAGTTCGTGCCGACGGGATAGGCTTTGATCAGATCGTCGGCGAATTTGCCGTAACGCTTGTGAACATTGGCGATGTAATCCTCCGGTGTTTTGGGCGGCCAGAAGCTGGCGCCTTCGTCAGAGTTGTAGCCGATGAGCACCGGCACGTCGTTGTATTTGCCGGCCTCGTAAAGCTTGTGTTGATCATCAGGAATCACCCAGCCGTCAATGATCGGCCAGCCCCGGCCGCCCGGCAGTTTGGTGGCAGGAATTTTTCTCAGTTCCGCGATGGATGAAACGCCCGCGCGTTTCGCATAGGCCTCGCCATCGCGCTCGGCATCGGGCAGGCGTTTCATGTTTTCGCCGGGATAGGTGGTGGGGCGGGGCGGGCCGAACGATCCGCCGCTTTGCGAAATGGCGCCTTCAAAAAGCCCTTTGGCCAGCGGCGACGCGCACAACATGCTCACGGAAATGGCACCGGCAGATTCGCCGAAAATCGTCACCTTGCTGGGATTGCCGCCGAACGCGGCGATGTTTTTCTTCACCCATTGCAGCCCGGCGATTTGATCCAAAATCCCGTAATTGCCCGATACGTGATTCGTGGTTTCGGCGCTCAGTTCCGGGTGCGCCAGAAATCCGAGTATTCCCACCCGGTAGGCAATGCTGACAAAGACGACGCCCTTCCTGGCCAGCATTTCACCGCTGATCCATGGATCCGAGGTCGAGCCGCCGGCGAATCCGCCGCCATAGATATAGACCATCACGGGAAGGCGATCCGAGGCTGATTTCGCAGGCGTCCAGACGTTCAAATACAGACAGTCCTCGGAGCCTTTTCCCCCTTGAACGGGGATGGGGCCAAACTGGGTTGTCTGCCGCACGCCGTCCCATTTGGCGGCGGGCAGGGGAGCGCGCCAGCGCAAATCGCCGACCGGCGGGGTGGCGAAGGGAATGCCGCGATAAATCGTCAAGCCGTCTTCAAACACTCCTTGAACCAGTCCGTCTTCGGTTTTGACAGGGGCGGGCAGCGGTTTTTGCGCATGGGCGTCAACCGCCAAGCCGAGAAGGACAAAGGTGGCAACCACGGTGACAGTTTTTCTCATCCTGTTCATGCGGGCAACAAGAGGGTTGATTTCATGCCAGACTGACCTTCAGCGCGCAGGCGAAATTGCACGGTCTGGCCTTCGGCTTTGTGACCGTGAGTGATGATGCCGACTGGGTCCAGGCGAGTTTTTCTGGACAGCCAAATAACTCAACTTTTTGAATCTTGCCGGGCTGGGTGGCCGCTGCTGTTCCCAGGCTTTTGATGACAAAGTTTTCGCCTTCCGGCCAGCCCAGCACAATCGCATAGACCGCATCGTCTTTTTTGTTGCGTGTAAAACGGATGTCCCGCGCGTCCAATTCACTCGTGCTGTGGCCGGCAAACGCGCCGGCCTTGGCCTTGTGCACGCCCTCGCCGTAAACCTTCCACGGCCGGGTGGCGTAAATCGCCTCGCCATTGATCTGCATCCAGTTGCCAATGGCTTCGAGAATGGCGATTTCATCCGCGTCGTTGGTGCCGTCCGGCTTGCCGGGAATGTTGAGAATGAACGTGCCGTTCTTGCTGACGACGTCCACCATCCAATGAATGACCTGGTCGGGTTTCATGTAGTAATGGTAAAGAAAACGCGCCCGGTTGTAATGCCAGTCGCCGATGCAGGTTTCCGATTGCCAGGCGTAGGGCATGATACGATTGGTCACGCCGCGCTCGTAATCGGCCACCACCGCCCTGGCCTGATTGTCCGGCACTCCCTTGATGTTCAACACCGCCTCCATTTTGCCGCTGCGGGTCTGGAGATTGTGATTGTAGAAATACGCGCCAATGTTCATGCCCGCCCAGCCTAGCGGCAGGCCGGTGTTGTCGAAATAGAGCAAGTCGGGATCGTGTTGGTCCACCAAATCGCGGACGCGGTCGTAGAAATTGCGCACGTAGGATTCATCGGGATTTTCGTGGAAGCCGTGCTTGCGGCAATACAATTGCTGCGGGTCGTAACCCTGCCACCATTGACCTTGGCCTTGGTCCATCGTCAGGTGCCCGTCGTAGGGCACGCCGGCCAGCGGACCGGTTTTGTCGCACAAATGCGCCACTTGAAACCACCACCAGTTGCGCGCCGCGTGAACGGTAGCGCCGAAGCGCAGCCCGTGTTTGCGTGCCGCCGCCGCCCACGCGCTGATAACGTCGCGGTGTGGTCCGATGTTTTGCGCATTCCAGGCGTGATGTTTGGAGTTCCAAGTGTCAAAGCCGTCGTGGTGATTGGCCAGGGCCAGGAACAGTTTTGCACCCGCCTTTTTGTAACGTGCCATCAGCGCCTCGGGTTCCCAGTTCAACAACGTCCACTGCGCGCACAGGTCCTTGTAACCGAAAGTCGAGGGATGACCGTAATGGTTCAACTGGGTTTTGTATTGTCCCTGGCCTTGAATATACATGTTGCGCGCATACCAGTCGCTGTCTTCGGGGACGCACTGGGGACTCCAATGCGCCCAGATGCCAAACTTGGCGTCGCGATACCATTCGGGGGTTTCGTAGTTCAACAGGGAATCCCAATCTGGTCTGAACGGTCCTGTTCCCGCCAAATCCGGGATGGCCGGCGCCTTTAGCGGCACGCCGTCCCAAGTATCGGCTCCAGCCTGATTGCCTGTGGTTCCCCAGCCTTCCTTGACGACCGCGTCCCAGTCGGATGCCGGAAAGCTCGTGGTCGAACCATCTTTAGCCGCCGTCGGGCTGTTGGCGGCGTATCCGATGTTGGATGCCAGGGGAAACGCGGCCGCGCCAGCTCCCGCAGCCATAAGTTTGAAAAAATCGCGTCGGTGCATGTGAATTCCTGGGGTTCAGTTTTAGTTGATGTTGGTGGTCAAGATGTTGGATGGTTGACGGCATCCGATGTTCAAAATGAACATTGTGGAGGATGATTTCATTGCGGCTTGAGCCTCATGAGCACCACGTCGTTTTCGCGCAGGTCAAACTGCCACGTGAATTTTCCGTCGCGGCCAATCTTCACCGTGCGAGTTTCCAGTGGGGCACCGTTGTTTTTGGCTTTGATTTCCGCCACCTGTGCCCGGGTCAGTTGCGCGGGCGAGCCTAAATCCCGATAAGTGTCGTGGGCATCGTTGACCCGGTAGCCGATCTTGTAAACGTCCATCGTGTATTTGCCTTTCGGCAGGTGGGACAGGTCCAGCGTGACCTTGTTTTTTGGCTGCGCCGGCAAATCACGTTTGTAAAACACCTGGTTGATCATGTTCGTGCGGGGAAAGATGTTGGTGAAGTCCCAGACCAACGCCTGCACGCCGCCGGAGTTGTCCTTGCAAATCCACGAGGATGAATCGTCGTCTTTCAATTCAATCGGCCCCAGCCGGTTCAAAAATTGATACGCGTAATACGACGACTTTTTGATGTCCTCGTAATTGATCAGGCCGAAGCCGCCGTGAAAGGCCTCCCAGCGGGGGCCGGATTCCTCGAAAATGTCCGTGAACGTCCAGTAGGACATGGATTGCGCCGCGTCGCCGCAGTTCTTGAGCTTGTCCAAAATGTAAGCCGCGCTGAGATAGCTGTCGTGGAACGGATCGGCGGGTGTGTAGGAGGAACTCCATTCGGTGAAGTGAAGCTCCAGCTTGGGCATCGCCGATTCGGCGATTTCCCGGCGCACCCGTTTGACGTCGCCCCAAATCGAATCGGGATTGCGGGAAAGGGCCGTGCCGTGCGTGCCGGTTTCATCGAGATAACCCTGATCCACGCCGTAGGTGTGCGTGGAGATGAAATCCACCGGCGCGTGGTTGGTGTCGCAGAAGTGAATGAACTCCGGAATCCAGCCGCAACCCGCCGTCGCCGGGCCGCCGACCTTGTAATCCGGCGAAACGCTCTTGATGGCGCGGGCCGTGGCGGCGTAAAAATTGAAATAATCCTGTTCTGTGCCGGTCCAAAAGCCGTTGTGGAGGTTCGGCTCGTTCCAGACCTCGAAATACCACGTGCGCACCTCGGCATCGCCATAGCGTTCCTTTTCATGCTCGACGAAGGCGCGGATGAAGTCCGCCCAT
>JAJXXI010000547.1 GCA_021781185.1 bacterium | reverse complement strand
CGAACGGCTTCAACATGAATCCTCCAGTTCAAAACACAGCGCCCCGATGGGCGGCTTACCTCAAGGCATCCGCGCAGGTGGTGCCAGCCATGGCTGTGTGGATTTTCGCCTGTGTGTTCGTGGTGCCCAAGCTCAAGGAGATTTGCGCCGCAACCAACATGGCCCTCTCCGCACCGATAATAACGGCCTTGACTGTGTCTGACTTTGTCAGAACCAATTTCAACCTCCTGTCCGTGGTGATTTTGACCGCGCTCATCCTCCCGGAATGGCGTTCACGGCAATGGCCCCACCATCGCCGGCGGGTTTCGGGATTGCTGGGCTATCTATTGAACCTGGCGGTGCTCGCCATCATGACCGCCCTGTGCGTTCTGGCCGTGGTTGCGGGCGCAAACCTGCTGCACGCAAAATAAAACACGGTTCAACCGGTGGCAACGGACCGCGCCTCCAAAAACGCCTTCAACTCCGCCGCCGCCTTGCCGCCGAAGCCGGGAACATCCGCAAGCTGCTCCAGCGTCGCGAGCTTGAGCCGCTGGACGGAGCCAAATTTTTTCAGCAACGCCGCCTTGCGCGCCTCGCCAATGCCGGGAAACTCGTCGAGGATGCTCTCGGAAATTTTTTTAAGGCGCAACTGAGCATTGAAACTGTTCGCCACGCGGTGGCACTCGTCACGCACACGTTGCAACAGCTTCACTGCCGGATGGTTGAGCCCCAGCCGCAGCGGCTCGCCTTGCTCCGGCAGATGAATCTCCTCAAACTCTTTCGCCAGGCCGATGACGGGAATCTTTCCCAGGCCAAGCTTTTTCAGCTCAGCGCAGGCCATGCCCAACTGGCCCTTGCCGCCGTCTATCAGAATCAGGTCTGGAAAAGCAGATGGATTTGCCGGGCGTTTGCCATCTTCCAGCTTCGATCCGCCATCTTCCTTTTTAATGGGAATTCCGCGCCGCACTTTCCAGCTCGCTTCATCCACGAGTTTTTGCAGCTCCTGCGGAACGGCTTCTCCGCCTTCATCGCGAGATTCCGTTTCCTGGCGTTTGGCCTCGTTCAACAGCCGTGAGTAACGCCGTCGCACCACTTCCGCCATGCTGGCGAAATCATCCTGCCCGGTGACCGTCTTGATCTTGAACCGCCGGTAGTTTGCGCGGTCGGGACGGCCGTTTTTGAAGCTCACGCACGACGCGACGGCGAACGTGCCGCTGATGTTGGAAATGTCGAAACCTTCAATGCGCTGCGGCGGCGCGGGCAGGCCGAGAACTTCCGCCAGCCCGGCAAGATCGCTCGCGGGATTGATGGCCAGCGGCAGGCTGTAGGGCACACGCGCGAATTTTTCCGTGCGCTTCCAGGTGTCCTGCAGATCGCGGATGAGGTCGCGCAGCTCGGCCGCTTTCTCAAATTCGTGCGCGGCGGCGGCTTTTTTCATCTCCGCTTCGAGCTGCGGCTGCATCTCGCGGCACTGGCCTTCGAGGAAATTGCACGCGGCCTTGACCTGCTCCAGATATTGCTCCCGCGTCACATTGTTGACGCACGGCGCGGTGCAGTATTTCAGATGCGCGTAGAGGCAATGCCTGTAATCCGCCTCGCCCGGCGTGAAGACGCGGCAGCCGCGCAGATTAAACTGCTTTCGCGCCAGCGCCACGGCGTTGCGCAGAGCGCCGGAATTCACGAACGGCCCGAAGTAACGCGCGCCATCGTCTTTCTTGAGCCGCGTGAAGGTGAAGTTCGGAATCGGATCGTTCAGGTTCACCTTGAGCATCAGGTAGCGCTTGTCATCGCGCAGGCTCACGTTGAAACGCGGCTTGAAATCCTTGATCAACTTGCTTTCAAGCAGCAGGGCTTCGGGTTCGCTTTTGACCACATGGACATCGAAATCGTGAATCGCCTCGACGAGCGCGTTGAATTTCAAATCCCAGCCCAGCCGCCGGCTCGGGTGAAAATACTGGCTGACGCGCTTGCGCAGATCACGCGCCTTGCCGACGTAGATGACCGTGCCAAAACGGTCCTTGTGCAGGTAAACGCCGGGCTTGTGCGGGACGGTTCCCAGTTTTTTGCGGATGGTTTCGTTGACAGGCACGCGGAGAATTTCCACGCAAAGAGCCGCGAAGGCAAAGGGTTTTTGGCCATAAAATAACCGGGGAAGGGGCGGGCGGGTTTTTAAGGTTGCGCGTGAATGCAAATGAGCGTATTCAAACGGAAAATCAGCAAAAGGAATCTTATGGCCGAAAATCAATCGTCAACTCCTCCGCCCATTGAACCGCCGCCGCCCGCAGCGCCCATCCCGCCGCCCCATTCCGAAAGCCAGGCGCGCACCTGGAACATGCTCTGCCACTTGAGCGCGCTGGCGGGGTTCATCGGCGTTCCGTTCGGCAACATACTCGGCCCGCTGCTGGTCTGGCAGATCAAGAAAAACGAATTCCCGTCCGTGGACGTTCACGGCAAGGCGGCGCTCAATTTTCAGATCACCGTGACCCTCGCCATGATGGTTGGCGCGGTCGTGGCAGTGGCGCTGTCCTTCTTCTGCGTGGGCTATCTGCTGTTGCCCGTGGTGATGGCCATCGCCGTGGCGGGACTGGTCTTCGCCATCATCGCCGGCATCAAGGCGAACAACGGCGAGGAATATCGCTACCCCTACACGATTGACTTCGTGAAGTGAGCGCGGCAGGTCGGGGGATTTTTGACACGGATTAAACGGATTACATCGGTGAAAACTCGCGCAATCCGCAGCGGAAGTTTTTATTCCGCCTTCCGCCTTCCGCCTTCCGCTTTTTCCACCGTCATGTGCCGGTGAACGAAAAAATAATACAGGCCGCCCAGCACCAGCATGATGCCACCCACCCAGAGCGCCACGTGATGCAGCTCCCCGGCCATCAGCTTGGGATCCTGCCCGGCCTCGACTCCAACATAGCAGAGCACCGAACACCAGACCGCCGAGCCGAGAAAGGTGAACAGGGAAAACAGCCAGTAATTCATCCGCACAATGCCCATCGGGATGCCTATCAAATGGCGCACCACCGGCAACACGCGCGAGATGAACACGCCCATTGCGCCATAATGCCGAGACCAGCGTTCGGCCTGCTCGACTTTCTCGTGAGGGATGAAAACATATTTGCCGTAGCGCAAAATCAGCGGACGCCCGGCCAGGCGGGAAACCCAATACATGATGCTGGAGCCCAGCCAGGAGCCGACCGCGCCCGCGAGCACGATGCCCCACAGCGTCAGCGGAATCTGCCCGGTGTGCGCCAGATGCGCCGCCGGCGGTATGACCACCTCGCTGGGCAGCGGCACCAAGGAGCTTTCCACCGCCATCAGAAACGTGATGAGCGGGTAGCCATCCGCCGCCAGCGAATGCCTATACCACTCGATGAGCGGCTCAAACAGGGACTTCAACATGGGGCGGGGTTATAGCGGAAAATTGGAACGGAGCAAGCAAGCATGCGTATTCACACCAAAAAACCCGGGGTTATTTCTGCCACCCGTTGCAGGAGCCATAACAATTCTCGATGGCACTTTTCAAAAGATGGACAAGCGGCTTTCGCTGCACCCAAGTCAAAAAAACTTGCAAATGCTGGTTGATCGGTCACTTCATCATACCCATACCCACGTGGCATCTGGGTAGAAAGCCACTCTTTGCAACCGCGAATAGTTTCCGGCGCTGGATGAGAATTCAGAGAAACAGGCAGATTCCTTTTTCCAGCGATTGAAGCTGATGAGCCAATAAACCACGCTTCAAATTCACGATGCGCTAAAACCAAAGACACCGGCAAATCACTGCGAGCTTTTCGGGCACGGGCAAGCAAAATTGGGCCGAGAACCGCCGGACAATCATCTTCACAATCCAGCAAGACAAAGATACCGCCTAAACCACCGACTTTTCTGGCGGCCAATTCAACATGACGCTCAAGTTCGCCGTCTTTTAGAAGTTTTGATGCTGGCTGACGAATGGGCTGGTGAACATGCAATCGTCCCGGCCATCCCACCAGTTCTGCATAGCGGCGAAGCAATACAGGCACTGCTTCGACCTCTCCATCACCTTCAACAATGGCGGCAATTTAAATCTGGCTCATGGCCGGTCAAAGAGGTCAGATTCCACCTGTTCGTATGCTGACTCATCAGTGCCAAGCTGGTTAAGTCGAAGCAATTCGCCAGCCGTAAAAAGATTATCACGCATGGAAGTCCTGCTCGCCTCATCCACCATGCCGAGAATGGTTTCGCCTGCGCGGCTAGTTACTGATACAAGGGAATCCGCCGTAATTTTCTTGTCGTCAAGCAAATCAGGACTGTGGCTGGTAACAATCACCTGGGTAGTTAGTGAAGCTTCAAACAAAGCCGAGCGAAGCACTAAAGATGCTCCGGGATGCAGTGCTGTTTCGGGCTCTTCAATGCCGACAATCCTCACTGCGCGACCATCGGAAGCCGGTGGTTGAAATAGTGCCACAAGAACACCCAGTGCCCTCAATGTTCCATCAGACATATTTTCTGCGTCAAAGCGCCAGGAATCCTTGCTTCCGGCTACAAGTTGACGAAATTCCAGTGTTTCCTTTTTGCCCACTGGCTTATGACTTGCATCGGTAATGCCGGGAACAACCCTGCCCAGCATTTCGACTACACGTGCCATACGTCCACCAGGCTGATCGGCCAACCGCTTCAGAACCGAGGCGAGATTTCGTCCGTCTGATGACAAAACCTCTCCCGGATCAGGAGATTGAAGCTCGCGAATCACATCGGGGTTAAAATTATAAAATCCCATCCGTAATAATGCGTCGTAAAGCGGTCGGTATTCCGGCTGACCGGACATGGCAACAAGGAAAAGCCGGTCACTTGATGCTGCCGGAGGTGATGAAAGAGAGCAATTGAGAATCCGGCCGGATTGAATCTCGTAGGAGGTTGAATCAAACGCCAAGTTCGCCGAATGCACTTTGCAAACTTCATGCTGCACTTCAAATGCTCCGTGCGGCTTGGCTCCAATCCGAAACGCGAAAATTCCATGATCGCCAGAAGGCAACACCCAATCTAGTCGCACGCCAAAGTTGGTGGGATGCCCGGCCGATCGTCGCCTGACTTCGTTGATTCCACCACGATCACGCAAGGCGTGCTCAACAGAAGTGTTGAGCGAATCGGCGGTAAATCGTAGAGCATCCAGGAAATTGCTCTTGCCGGCTCCGTTCTGCCCAACCAGAAAATTTAAGGCTCTTAGGTTAAGCGAGCATTTGGCAATGCTCATATAATTATTGAGCGCGACTCTTCGCAAAAAAATGGGCTGGTCAGACATAACGTTGATTTAATGTTTCGCCATACGCTAATTGTAGACAAATTCTAAACATAAAGAAATAGGCCGCATCATTCTTTGAGAGGCTATTGTGCATTATCACCCCTTCAAAAAGAAATTCCGCTGCTTCTCGCTGATGGGCATTCCGAGCTTTTCCATCACTTGCAGCATGTCCTCCCAGACTTCGCGTTTCGTGCCCAATGACTGGTTGCGCAACAGATAGGCCGGGTGATACGTCGGCATGAGCGGCGTGCCGCGATACGTCTGCCAGTGACCGCGCAGCCTGGTGATGCCGACGGTCTTGCCCAGCAAGCCTTCCACCGCCGTCGCTCCGAGGGCAACAATGACCCTGGGCTGGATCAAATCAATCTGCTCGTGCAGATACGGGATGCACGTGGCCATCTCTTCGGGCTTCGGCTTGCGGTTGCCGCTGCTCTGACCCGGTGTGTCGGGCCGGCATTTCAGGATGTTGGCAATGTAAACGTCGCCGCGTTGCAACCCGGTGGCCTGGATGATGCGCGTGAGCAACTGACCCGCCGCCCCGACGAACGGTTCGCCCTGCGCATCTTCGTCCGCCCCGGGTGCCTCACCGACAAACATGAGCGGCGTATCCAGGCTGCCCACGCCAAACACGACGTTCTGGCGGGACGACACGAGATGCGCGCATTTCACGCAGGCCAGCACGCGCTCGCGCAGCGCGGCGAAGGCGGCGGCCTTGTCGGGGCGGGGTTCGGACAGCTGGGTGGTTCGGACGGCGGCTGGCACAGGAAAGCTTGGGGCAACTGGCGCGGGTGCTTGGGCGGCGGCAGGTTGAAAGATCTGAGCCTCCTCACGCCGGCTGCCCCGAGTGGGCGGCGGCGGCGCGGCGATTCTAGTTCGCGGTGCCGGTTGCGCCAGCGCCCGGAGCGTTTCCGGCGCGACGGCGACATGACGAACCCCGCGCGATTTCATGGCTTCGAGATGCTGGATGGTCGTGTCGAGAAGCTGCCGGTAATGTTCGGACATGAATCCATCGTATCGGCTGCCGGCCGAAGCACAAAAATTATTTGTTCACAAACCCGCCCCGCAGCCGTTTGCCGGGCGGGACAACGATTGCGCAATTCCGGTTGCCGGCA
>JAJXXI010000172.1 GCA_021781185.1 bacterium | reverse complement strand
GTTGGCGGAATGGCGGCGCAAGCATGGCATCCGTGACGATGACTCCGTTTTGCAGATGCTTGAATTGTTGAAGCTGTTTTTTCAGAACGTCAAAGTCGAAATTCCGCCCGACACCGATTCAATTCAGCTAGTCACCGTCCGCGTTTCGCTCCAAACGCTGGCGCAGTTGACGAAAGAATTTTCCAAAGAAGCGCGTGAGTTGACGCAGGAAATTCGCAGCGTTCCCAAAGTCAGCGACCAGCTTGCCAGCGGGCGAGCCGTTGCGTTTTTGTGCGTCGCCATCGCTTCGCTTCTGGCGGGAATCTTGATTGGAAAATTTTTGTTTTGAGTTATGCGTTGGCAAAATCTGATTTTAGTTCAACTCAGGGGGTTTTTCCATCTTCTAGGGCGTCATATTGGGAGTCATATTGTATCGCAAAATGCACTTGTGGGCGGAACGGCTCATCCCGAAGCATGAGCCGGAAGAAAGGGCAAAGCATATGAAGCGATGGGATGGACTGGTGGAAGGCTATATTAAATGGAGTGAGTCACGGGGACTGAGTGAGGCAACCCTGACCGGCATTCGGATCGAGTTGGATCGTTGGGGCTGCTGGATGAAGCGTTGGCGACCGAGGCAGAACCTGGAGGAGGTCGACGGATTGATGCTGATCAAATACGTCCGCAGCCGGACCCGGTTTCGTGCCAAAACGACGGTGGCTGGCGTGACCAGCAAGTTACGGTGCATGGGCGAGTATCTGGTGCAGGAAGGAGTCTGGACAAAAAACCCGATGCGGTGGATAAAAGGCCCGCGGTTAGACTGGCGGGGTCAGATGCCCAAGCGGATTGGGAAGGAACATCTGAAAAGGATCTGGGACGCTGCGAGCCAGAACCGCAGCGGCTATCAGCAACATTTGTCGATCGCCGTTCTGGCTTTGCTCTACGGCACAGGCTTGCGGCGCGGTGAGTTGGAACGATTAGATCTGGCCCATTGGAAGCGTGAGGAAGGACTTCTCCAGATTGATGGACGCAAGACCGGACAGGAGCGGAACGTTCCAGTGTCCGAAGGCATCTGGCGATGCTTGGAAGCTTATCTGCCCTTGCGCCAGAACCTGCTGGAGAAGCGTGGAGTCATCAGTGAGCCAGCCTTGTTATTGAACCGCGCGGGACTGCGGATGAGTTCGCAGAGCCTGGGCTTGATGGTTCATCGTCTGGCGAAGTCAGCGCAGGTGCCCTTGGTCAGCCTGCATCAGTTTCGCCATACGTGCGCCTCGGATTTACTGGAGAACGGAGTGAGTCTGCCAGAGGTGCAGCAACTGCTGGGACATGCCACCGTGGTGACGACCACCCGGTATTTGCAGATTGCCGATCCTGAACGAGCGCGAGCGATGAAGCAGCATCCGCTCAATGATTATCTTGGATTGACGGAGCAGCCGGAAAGGAGGGCGGCATGAACCCGATCAGTTTGGATCCATTGATTGAAGGTTATCTGGACTATCAAAAATCCGTCCGGCGTCTGGCCCCGCGAAGCATAGTAGATATGCGCTGCACCATCAAACGCGCCGTGACGGCGTTGGATCAGAAGCGTCCGTCGGTTCCGTTGTGGAAGTTGACGCTGGAAGATTATCTGGGCTGGGTGAACCAGCAACGAGAGGTGGGTTACTCGCCTCAGTCCTTGAACAAGGATCTATCCCATCTGCGTGGATTACTCGAATACGCGTGGCGAAGCGGCCGCAGTGACCGCAATGTGCTGGACGGTTTTAGCCTGCAAGACTCCATCCGCCTGGTCGTGCCAAAGTTCCTGAGCATTGAAGATGCGCGCCGGCTGGTCGCGGCGTGCCCGAGTCACACCCGGCTGCAACGCCGGGATCGTTTGGTAATTTTGCTGCTCTATGGATGTGGCTTGCGAACGGCGGAACTTTGCCAGTTGGACGTGGCAGATGTGGATCTGGAGCGACAGGAGATTGTGATCCGTCACGGCAAAGGCGACCGTGCCCGACGCGTCCCGGTTCCTGATGCCGTCTGGACCGTGGTGTTGGCCTTTCTTGCCGAGCGCAAAGGCCGGCGTGGTGCCTTGATCCGGACCGAAAAAAAGCAGACCCGATTTGCCTCCAAAGATGTCTGCGATGTGGTTCACACCGCCACGCTGGCAGCGGGCCTGTCGCCCACGGTCACGGCCAAAACACTGCGGCATAGTTTTGCCACACACTTGATGGATCGGGGCGTGGACCTGGCAGTGATTGCTTCGCTGATGGGTCACCGTTCCGCACAAGAGACCGGCGTCTATCTCCATGGCCTGCCCGGCCGGCGGGAGAACGCGGTAAAACTGCTCAGTAAAAAACCGGGAGGTATAAAATGAAATGGGATTATTGGATCACGCTGTATCTCCAGATCCACTGCTCAGCACGTGGATTACGGCCTGCCAGCATCAACGCCTATCAGGCCACCTTGAACGGGTTCCGTGAGTATGTGCGCTGGCGTTTGGCAGAGCGCGGGCCCGAGCAGATCACTGCTCGCGATGTGTTGGAGTATTTGGACTACCTACGCCGGGAACGAGACAACGGTGCCTCGGCCATCAATCGACAGGTGACCGTGCTGCGTAACTTCTATCGCGCCATCGTGGCGATGGGTCATCTGGAACCACGCGACAACCCTCTGGCCAACTTCCCCAAGATCAAGGCTGCACGCCGCAAACTCCCGCTGACCTTAAATGAAGAAGAAGTGCGGCGTTTGATTGAACGACCGAATACCGGCACCGTGCTGGGGCTGAGAGATCGTGCCATCATGACCATACTCTATGGCACTGGGATCCGGGCCAGCGAATGCGCCGGCCTGACCGAAGAAGACATCGACTGGCAGGAACAGACCATCCATGTCATTGGCAAAGGCGGACACGAACGAACCGTTCCACTCAACGAGGAGGTCGTCCACATCCTCAAGCAATATCGGATCGCCCGCGGCCCGGTGAAGCTGCGGGAGCCATTTTTCCGCAGTCGCGAAGGCGGGGCGCTTTCAAGGAATGCCATTTATGAACGCGTGCGCTCAACGGGCCGTAAAGCCCGGATCGAAAAGCGCGTCTCACCGCATCAGTTGCGACACACTTTTGCCACGCATCTGATCAAGGCCGGCGTGGGCCTGGTGACGGTGAGAGATTTGCTGGGGCATCGGCTGGTCACCAGCACGCAGATATATATCCACCTCACCGCGCAGGATCTGCGGCACGCCGCGCAACGCCATCCCATCGGGGAACTGATCAAACGCGTTGAAGATTTGCTGCCTAACGTGAAACTTCCTTTCCAGTCCGGCACGCTGAGCCGCTTCGGATAGCGCCTGCGGATTTTTTCACTGCTGGAATTTACTTGAACCGGACTACGCGCAGGCGTAGAACGGTTGCGGTGTGTCCAACAGCCCCCTCGGGGGCTGTTGGAATGCATAAATCAAACCTGATTTGCCATGTGAAAATCAAAACCTCGTGAGCAAACAGACAACAACATCCCGCAAAGGTCACCAACGCGATTACCGTTTGACTCGTTCATGTCATGGTCGATGGAAAAAACATCGAACTAAATACAGTTACGATTCCGCCGGCAACATCACCGTCAACGGCGAGGGCGGTGGCTCGACTTATTCTTATGCCAATCCACGAAAACAGGCGGTAAGAACCGCCTTTGGCTACACGAATCTTTACGATTTATGCGGGAACATGATGGTGCGGCACGCGGGCGCGACGAACGCCCAGGCGCTGACGTATGACCCGGAGAACCGGCTCACGGCGGTGGCGGCGGCGGGCGTGTTTTCAGATGAATTCGGCTACGCGGCGGATGGTTCCCGGCTGTGGAAACGGGTGAACCAGAACCCGACCAATGTGCAAGTTTGGATTGGCAATCTCTACGAGGAGAAAGGCGGCAAGGTTCTTTACCACGTCTTTGCTGGCAGCGAACAGATATGTTCTTTCGAGACAAACTCACCGCTCATGGGCGGCTCTGATACGAGTAAGGTCGGGTATTACTACCACGAAGATAACTTAAACTCGTCGTCGGCTTTAAGTAGCTCGTCAGGAAGCCAGATTGAGGTCAATGTTTATTATCCGTTCGGCAGAGTTCAAACTGCTTCACCACAGGCGAGCTTTCAGGTGTCGCGGAGATTCGATGGTCAGATATTCGACGCGGAGAGCGGGCTGTATTGGTTTGCCACGCAGGGGGAATATGGGCGGCCAGTGGACGTTGAACTCGGCAGATTCATCCAGGCCGATGACCGGATTCCTGACCTGTCGAATCCGCAGAGCTGGAATCGTTACAGCTTCTGCGTCAACGACCCATTCCGCTACACTGACCCGGACGGCCACGCACCGGAAATCACGGGGTTGACTTACACGCCCGGTTCCGGCATCGAAGTCAGTTACCGAAACCATCAATTCGGCCAGGAATATGGCATTGGCTTGCACACGCCATTGGAAAAGCCAACACTTGTAATGGCGCATGATATGCTGGTTGCGGCGGCGAATGCGACCTATGATCCCAAAGTCAGCAAGGGCGAAACCGCGAGGCTTTACGTTGCCGGAGTCAGTTTGACAATTTTGGCGGTAACAGATGTTGTGCCCGGTGGAAAAGCAGTTGCCAAGCCGGTTGAAGAAGCGGCTGGACAAATGGTCGAAAAGGAAGTGGCTGCTAAGATGGGAAGTGAAATTGCAGAAGGCACAAAAGTCTATCGTGTGTGGGGTGGTAAGTCCGGGCCGTGGGGCGAATCATGGACCACAGTAAATCCAAACACAGTTCCCAATTTCCGTAGTGCGGCTGGATTGCCTGACGTAAACACCGGAAGTTTCGTCAGCGAGGGTGTTCTTCAATCCACTGAAGGCGTAAGTGCTCGCGGTGCATTGGTCATCAAGCCGGGACAGCAAGGCAATCTGCCGGAACTTGTCATCAAGAACGCCGAGCAGAAAATCAAGTTGCAGCGGGTGTCTGGCGCGAACCCCAACTTCTAAAATCCTATGGAAAATTTTTATCTTGCTTCAACCGAACTGCGCGAACCTTACGAGCCAAGACGGTGTCGAATTGTCAAGCGGTTGCGTTCAGAACTGCGGGACGACCTTGCCCTCGTAGAAGTTGAGCCATCGCTGCCTAGTCATGTTTACAATACAAATGAAGACGTTCGCTGGCTGATATTGGCGTCCCGCCATCAGGGCTACTCACTCTTCCCAATCAGCGAATGGCCGATGGCTGTCTACATCTGCCAGTTGAAAGGGCAAAAGGAGCCAAGTGACATGATAGCGAGTGAAAACCTCTTGATCCTCGACTGGGGCGAGGTTCGGCAGAATCCAAAATGAACCCGCGAGCCAACCAAGGCAAGGAACATGCCAAGTAAAAACGCAGGGCACAGCTTCTCGCCTATGAACGCTTCTCAAAACGAAGCAAAGTTCGGCTACGTCAGACTGAACATCCCACCAGCTTGCCCGCCTCGGACTGTTTTCCCGGTTAACGCAGAAATGAACCGACGAGCCAGCCAAGGCACGCGGGATGCCAAGTAAAAAACGCTGGCGCGGCTTCTCAACCGGTGAACCAAGAGAAAGCCCGGCCTACATCACACTGAACATCCCAACACCATGCCCGCCACGGAGTGCTGTCCCGGTTCGCCAAGGGTGGCTTGGGAGGTTGTTTCACTCTGTCCACCACAGTTCGTTTTCGGTCAGGGATGCGACCGCGCCAGCTATGTCCGCCGGATGAAATCAGAAACGGATTGGCAACGCGAGGCATTCGTTGGACACTGGCGTCCGCATCTGGCATGAGACGCGGCCCCTTCATTTTCCTCGGCCTGCTGGCGGCGCTGCTCACCGGCTGCGCGTCCGGGGCAAAAGCCTTTACCAAAAACCAAGCCGGCAACATGATGGTGCGGCATGGCGGAACGACGAATTCGCAGGCGTTGAGTTATGACCCGGAAAATCAACTGTCGGCAATTGCGGCGGCGGGCGTGTTCTCCGATGAGTTCGGCTACGCGGCGGATGGCGCGCGGTTGTGGAAACGGGTGGATCAGAACCCGACGAATGTTCAGGTCTGGATCGGGAACATCTATGAGGAAAAAGGCGGGAAGATTTTATTTCACGTTTTCGCAGGCGGCGAACAAATATGTTCTTTCGAGACGAACTCGCCGCTGATGGGCGGGAGTGATTCCACCAAGGTTGGCTATTATTACACTGAAGATAATCTCAATACTTCAAGCGCCCTGAGCAGTTCCAGCGGCTCGCAGCTTGAGGTGAATGTTTATTATCCCTTCGGACATGTGCAAACAGCGAGTCCGCAGGCCAACTTTCAAATATCCAGAAGATTTACGGGACAGGTTTTTGATAGTGAAAGCGGGCTTTACTATTTCAACCGGCGTTACTATGACCCGGAGTTAGACCGGTTCACGCAGG
>JAJXXI010000302.1 GCA_021781185.1 bacterium | reverse complement strand
CTCGCCGGTTTGATTCAATCACGAAAAACGGAACGGGGAGAGATGCCTGCACGCTTCGCCTTGCCGCAGCTCCGCGCGCTTGGCACATTGATGCGCAATGCGCCAAACTTTCCGTGTCTGGGCTGAATCCCTTGAAACGTTCGTCCTCGAAGTCATCTTCGAGGAGCGCCACGATTTCAAGGCGCGGATGATGCGCGGTTTTCTGTTTGGCGGATCCAAGCTGTTTACCGTCGCCGTCAAGGTCCGGCGCTGGCTCTACAACTTCCGCATCCTGCGCGACAAGACGCTGGGCGTGCAGGTCATTGCCATCGGCAACCTCACGGTCGGCGGCACCGGCAAGACGCCGGTCGTGGAAAAATTCGCGCGCGAGCTGCGCGATGCCGGGCGCAACGTCGCCATCCTTTCGCGCGGCTACCGTTCCAAACCGGTTTCGCTCCACACGAAAATTCTGAATAAATTGCTTCTGCGCGCCGACCAGACGCCGCCCCGCGTCGTGTCCGACGGCAAATCGCTGCTGCTCGATTCCGAGCTGGCCGGTGACGAGCCTTACATGCTCGCCTCCAATCTCAAGGATGTTGTCGTGCTGGTGGACAAGGACCGCGTGAAAAGCGGTCGCTATGCCATTGAGAAATTCGGCTGCGACACGCTGTTGCTCGACGACGGCTTTCAATATTGGGATTTGCGCGGCCGGCGGCACGACGTGGTGTTGATTGACCGCCAGCAGCCGTTCGGCAACGAGCATCTGCTGCCGCGCGGCACCTTGCGCGAACCGCCGTCGCATCTCGCCCGGGCCCACACCATTTTCATCACCAAAAGCGATGGCAACACCGCCGCGCTGCGCGAGCGGATTGAAAAGCTGAACGCCACCGCCGCCGTCATCGAATGCGTGCATCAGCCGCTGTATTTCGAGGACGTGTTCACCGGCGAGCGCCGGGGGCTGGATTTGCTGAAGGGCCGCAAGGTCGCCTCGTTGAGCGGCATCGCGCAGCCGGAAAGTTTCGAGCAGAGCCTTGTCAAACTTGGCGGTGCCCTCGTGTATTCCAAGCGGTTTGCCGACCATCACCGGTTCACCCAGCAGGAAATCCTGAACGCCATCAACCGCGCCAAAAAGCGCCAGGCGGAAATCATCGTCACCACGCAGAAGGACGCCGTGCGCTTTCCGAAAATTGACCGGCGCGACGTGCCGTTTTATTTCATGCGCGTGGAAATCAAGATCGTCGCCGGCGCAAACGACTTTCAGGACTGTGTCCGCAAAATCTGTTTCCGCTGATGAACACGCTCATTTACTGGCTGGCCCGGAGCGTGGTGGCGGTGATTCAAACACTGCCGCTCCGCCTTGTCGCCCGGCTCGGCCGGGCCGGCGGCGGCCTCGCCTTTTATCTCACCAAGCGCTACCGCCGCGTGACCGTGGACAACCTGACGAACAGTTTTCCGGGAAAGTCGTCAGCCGAGATTCGCGAAATCGCCCGGGAAACGTTTCGCCGGCTCGGGGAAAATTACGCCAGCGCCATCAAGACCGCCGCGATGACGCCGGCGCAGATGCGGCCGCATTTTGAATTTGCCGGCGCGGAGAACATTCTCATTTTCCAGCAGGACGCCGGTCCGCAAAGCCGCGTGGTGGCCGTCGGTCATTTCGGCAATTTCGAGCTGTATGCGCGGTTCGGACAATATGTGCCGGTGTTTAAATGTGCCGCGACCTACCGGGGTTTGAACCAGCCTGCGCTCAACCGGCTGCTGGTCGAATTGCGCAATCGCTCCGACTGCCGGTTTTTTGAGCGCCGCACCGAATCCGGCGCGCTCCGGGCCGCCATGTGCGACACCGGTCTGCTGCTTGGTTTGCTGGCGGATCAACATGCCGGCCCGAACGGATTGCGCCTGCCGTTTTTCGGCCGCGACTGCTCCACGTCCGCCGCGCCGGCGGTGTTCGCTCTTCGTTACAATTGTCCTTTGCACACGGCCATCTGCTATCGCGTCGGCCTGGCCCGCTGGCGCATCGAGGTGGGCGAAGAAATACCGACGCGCAGCAACGGGGCACCACGTTCCACCGCCGACATCATGCGCGACGTGAACCGTGAATTTGAAAAAGCCATCCGCCGTGATCCGGCCAATTGGTTTTGGGTCCATCGCCGCTGGAAGCCGCCGGAGCGCCGGGCGAAGCCCGAAGCGAAGACGGAGGATGGAGCTTTGAAGGTGGATGGCCAAGCCCCCTAACCGTGAGCGTCTCCTTTTCATCTTCCAATCTCAATCCTCGCCACATCTTGGTGCGCGGCACCAACTGGCTGGGGGATGCGGTGATGACCACGCCTGCGCTGTTGCGGCTGCGTGAGAAATTTCCCGACGCGCAGATCGTGCTGCTCTGCGCGGAAAAATTGCGCGATCTGTGGTTCCATCATCCGGCGGTAGATGAGACGATTTCTTTTGCGCCGGGCGAAAGCGTTTTCAGCGTTGCCAAAACATTGCGCCGATGGGGTGAGCGATCCCGCGAGCCAAAAAGGACTGATGGCCGTTCGCAAGGATCGTCTCGCGAGGGCGCCCGCCCCGCCGGTTTTGAATTTGCGCTGGTGTTGCCGAATTCGCCACGCTCGGCGCTGGAGGTTTTTCTGGCCGGCATCCCGCAACGCATCGGCGGTGCGCGACCCTGGCGGAATTTTTTCCTGACCCAAGCCGTCGCTCCGCGTCCGGACGCTGTAAAAATGTGGAAGCGGACGCCCCAAGAAATCCAGCGTCTGGTTGCTGGAGAGAATGGCTCAACAGGCAACCGGCAACCAGCAACCGGCAATGCTTTGGCCCACCAAATCCACGAGTATCTGCATCTCGTCGCCGCGCTGGGGGCAAACCCGGAACCGCTCGCGCCGCAACTGATGGTAACGCCGGAGGAAGTGGCTGCCGTAAAGGGGGAATTCGGCCTGGAGCGCATCGTCCAGCCGGTCTTCGGCCTTAACCCGGGCGCGGAATACGGCCCGGCCAAACGCTGGCCGGCGGAGAAATTCATTGCCGCCGCCAGGGAAATCCAGCAGCGCACCGGCTGCCTCTGGCTGATCTTCGGCGGCAAAGGTGATGCGGCCGTCACCGCGCAAATTCAATCGGCAATCGGCAGTCGGCAATCGGCAGTGAACCTGGCGGGACAGACTTCGCTTCGCGAGTTGATGGCCCTGCTCAAGCTCTGCCGCGTCATGTTGACAAATGACACCGGGCCGATGCATGTGGCCGCCGCGCTGGGCACGCCGGTCGTGGCACCTTTCGGGAGCACCTCGCCCGAACTGACCGGGCCGGGTTTGCCGGGCGATCCACGCCATCGCCTGCTCCAATCAGACGCGCCCTGTGCCCCGTGCTTCCTCCGCGAATGCCCGGTTGATTTCCGCTGCATGAATGGCATCAGTGTTCAACAGGTCGTGCAGGCAGTTGTTGAAGCTTGGCAACATTGAAGGATGTTGTCTATTGCGCCGCCGCCGGTTGGCGCGAAGTCATGTTTTGGAAGATAGTGGCCGGGCGGCGTTTGCATACGCCGCCCGGCCTTCCCCCGGTTCCCCACCTCTCTTCGTTCGCGGAAATTGAATTCAACAATGGCTGATGGCTTTTACCCAGGCCGGTTGGTTTCGCGCACGCTTCTTTTATTTCTTGGCTCCCGCCCCAGGTTCATCTTTAAAGGCGGGATCGTAATCATAATGAAGGATCAATTCACCTGCCGGACGGAATCCAGTCCGCCGAACGGATTTGGCACGCGCAGCGGACATTCCGGATCGTCGCGCCACTGGCCATCCACGAGAAACCGATAATAATGCGTGCCTGGCGGCAGCCGGAGAGCCGTATGCCAGATGCCGTTCGGCTCTTTGCGCAGGTGGATTGGATGCTCCTGCCAGTTTGTGAAATCCCCCACCAACTGGACGCTCACGGCCCCCGGGGTGGTATAGATGAACTTTTGTGTCTTGGCCTTAACTTCGCTCGTGCTCGTGTTTTTCATGTTTTGTCTTGCTCTGGTTGCGGTCCGCCGGATTCGTCCGGCGGACCTGGTTAATGTTTGGTTGGTGGTCGGGCCATTTTGGAAGTGACAGCGGCATGTAATGGCCCTGACGGGCGGTCCTGACTCGATCGTTCAACGCCGGCGGTGGCGGCAAACGCTCCTTTTTATTCACAAGCCGGCTCCTTCCTTTTACCGGTTCCGCCGGTGCCCACACTGGCACCGCACCCCTGGCGGCCGGTTTCGGGATGTCGTGCCTGCAACCGGTTTTTTGGTGTTTCAATGTTTTCGTGGGAAACATCCGTTTCGCCAGGTGCGCCCGGCACCAGTCCGGTGCCAGTCTGGTTTGATTTGAAAACTTTCTCCACGGCCGCCAGCAATTCCTGGGTGTCGAGCGGTTTTTCCAAAAACGCCGCCGCGCCTTGCTGAAAACATTCAGCCTTGACGTCCGGAGCGCCAAATGCGCTGAGCACAATGACGGGCAGGCCCGGGTAGATTTTGTGAACGGCAAAGACCACCGTCAAGCCGGTGACAAACGGCATCCGCAGATCCGTGATGACGAGGTCGAAATCTTTCTCCCGCGCGGTTAAAATCTCCACGGCGTCGCCCGCCCAGCTTGCCCGGGTGACCACCGCGCCTTCGCCGGTCAGCACCTTGTCAAGGGCGCGCAACATTCCAGCGTCGTCGTCAATCACCAGAATCAACTTGTTGTGGAGCGTTTTCATACTCGGCAGTGGGTATTGCACGAATGATGCCAGCCGGCGGACAAACGTGGAAGCAGTCGGATTTGCCACTGTTTGC
Organism: bacterium; assembly: GCA_021781185.1. Taxonomy (GTDB): domain Bacteria; phylum Verrucomicrobiota; class Verrucomicrobiia; order Limisphaerales; family UBA11358; genus UBA11358. The sequence continues at coordinate 1,630 of JAJXXI010000302.1, read as the reverse complement.
GGGCAATTTGAAAATGGGGCCGCCGCCGGCGAGTTTCGGTTCATGCCAGGTTGGCCGTGCGGGCGCTGCCAGATTGGCCGAATGAATTTTCCTGCCACGGCGGTTTCGGCAGAGGCGTTACACCCGGGGAACCGCCGGACGAAGAACGCGGGACGGGCGGCGGCGTTTACTGGTCCAGGCCGGAGAAATGCCGATACATCGTGCGCGGTGGAATGCCGAGCAGACGCGCGGCTTTCAGCTTGTTGCCGGCGCATTTTTCAATGGTCGCCTGCACGAGCCGCCGGGTCGCCGCTTCCACCGTGGTGCCGATGGGGATGGAAATGCCGGAGCCAAGTGAGGTGGTTTCCTGGTTGGCGGCGCCAGTCGTCGGCGTGGGCGCGAAGGCAAAGTCGGTGATCGTGTCGCCGGTGGCCAGGGCCACTGCGCGCTGAAGGACGTGGTTCAACTCGCGGACGTTGCCGGGCCAGGAATGAGCCAGCAATTGATCAAGCGCCGCCGGCGCGATGGCCCCGACGTCCTTGCCCATGGTGCCAGCAAACATCTGAAGAAAATGGCCCGCCAGCAAAGGAATGTCCTCGCGCCGTTCGCGCAGCGGCGGCAGGACGAGCTGCACGGTGTTGATGCGGTAATACAAATCGTGCCGGAATTTTTCCGCAGCGATGGCCTTGGGGATGTCGGCGTGGGTGGCGCAAAGCAGCCGCACATCGGCATGGATGTCCTTCGTGCCGCCCAGCCGCTGAAAACAGCCGTCCTGCAACACGCGCAGCAGCTTGGCCTGCAACTGTGGTGACATCTCCGCGATTTCATCAAGCATCAGCGTCCCGCCGTCGGCCAGTTCAAACTTGCCGGGCCGCGTGGCGGCGGCGCCGGTGAACGCGCCGCGTTCGTGCCCGAAAAGTTCGCTTTCCAGCAGCGTTTCGGGAATCGCCGCGCAACTGATTTTCACCAGCGACCGTTCGTGGCGTCCGCTCAACTGGTGCAGGGCGTCGGCGGCGATCTCCTTGCCGGTGCCGCTTTCGCCCTGAATGAGCACGTTGACATCCGTGGGCGCAATCTGGCGGATGAGCTGTTTGATGCCCTGCATGGACGGGCTGTCGCCAATGAGCGCTTCGACGCCCCGGCGTTGCTCAAGCTGGCGGCGCAGTTGCCGGTTTTCACGGGTCAGCCGCTGCTTTTCCAGCGCCTTGGCCACGGTCTTGAGCAGCGCCGCGCTGTCCAGCGGTTTTTGGATGAAATCATACGCGCCCAGCCGCATTGCTTCGACGGCATTTTCGACGCTGCCGTGGCCGGTGATCATGACCACTTCGCTTTCAGGCAGTTGTTCGCGCACTTTTTTGAGCAGGGCGATGCCGTCCAGATCGGGCAGGCGCAAATCGCTCACCACCACGGCGAAGGCGGCCTGCTTCAATTTTTCCAGCGCTTCGCGACCGGTGGCGGCACCAACCACGCGGTAGCCCTCGGCGGCGAGCACTTTGCCGGCGGCGGTGCGCAGGCGTTCGTCGTCGTCCACGAGCAGAAGGTTGGCGGAATTCTTCATGTCATTTTTTTTTCTGCTCCGGCAGAAAGATGGTGAACGTGCTGCCCCGGCCCGGCGCGCTTTCGCATTCCAAATGGCCGCCGTGTTCGGTGG
>JAJXXI010000649.1 GCA_021781185.1 bacterium | reverse complement strand
ACCATGGCCGACTGCAACTGCGCGGCGACCGGATGAAAGACGTTTTCCTGCGTGAACAAGGTGGTCAGCCCCGGCTGTGCCCGTTGGGCGCCGCGCGTGGCCAGCACGGCCGCGCCATGATATCCGAAACTGCCCGAGACAATGCCGGCATGGCCGAAACTGCCTTTGTGACCGGCCACCGGCCGCGCGGGCGGGAAACGCTCAAAATCCGTCGGCAACGTCCAGCTCAGCCCGGCCTGAAGCGGGCAGGGGATCAGGCCGGCCTCCTCCACGATTTCGAGCCGTCCAACGAACGGCCACGCGGCGGGCGTGAGCATGCCGGCCTTGGGCGCGCCCACCGTGAGGGTGATGGCGGCTTCGATGGCCGCGCCAAAAGTTTCACCGGTATCCGCGTTCAGCCCGGAAGGCACATCCACGGATAACACCGGAATCTGGCTGGCATTGACGGCACCGATGATGTTTTGCCAGGCCTCGGAAAGCGGACGGTTCAGCCCGATGCCGAACAAGCCATCCACGATGAGATTTGGTTTTTCCCGCAGCGCCTGTTCCAGCGGAAGCAAATTGGTGTCCGGCAGAAAAATTTCCAGCACCTTGGCCCGCCGACCTTCCAGTTGCTTGGCGGCGGCGCGGGCGTCATCACCGTTGTGGCCCTTGCCGACGAGAAAGAGAATGGAGTCAGCGGCGCGGGTGAGTTTGCGGACGCGGCGGGCGACGCGTTTGCCCACAAGGCGGATGACCTCGGCCTCGTTCTGGCCGGCGGCCCAGGTGGCGCGTTCCCATTCGCGCATCTGCGCGACGCTGATGACGGGTATCGGCATGAGTCGAGCGTGGCAAAATTTTCGGGACGGTGAAAGTGGAATGTCTTGGCATCCGTTGGGCGAAATGGAATTGAGGATTTAGGGCGAACTGGGGGAGGGATGAAGCCTTTTGCTTCCTCCTGGTTTGGTTTTTTGTCACCCAATCGTCACCGGGTTGTCACCGGAATGAAATTGTGTGACGGTCTATACCCTGCCATCCTGCGCATGTGAAACCGCGTATTCTAGTTGTGGATGATGAACCCGAAGCGGTGGAACTCGTTGAGTTCAACCTCAAGCAGGCCGGTTATGTTGTCGCCACGGCGGCGGACGGGGCGGAGGCTTTGAAAAAAGCCCGTTCACAGCCGCCCGACCTGATCGTGCTGGACGTGATGCTGCCGGAAATGGATGGTTTTGAGATCTGCAAAACGCTGCGGCTGGAAGCGGCGACGGCCAGGGTGCCCATCATCATGCTCACGGCCAAGGCGGCGGAAATTGACCGCGTGCTCGGTTTGGAACTCGGCGCGGATGATTACCTCACCAAACCCTTCAGCCCGCGCGAACTGTTGTTGCGCGTGAAGAAAATCCTCGCCCGTTCGCAGTCCGACGAGAAACCCAAGGAACAGCTTCGGTTTGGCGACCTGCTGATTGACCTGCCGCGGCATGTGGCAAGCTGGAAGGGCAAGCCGATTGATCTGACCGCCACGGAATTCAAGCTGCTCACCGTGCTGGCGCAGCGCGCGGGCCGCGTGCAATCGCGCGATCACCTCCTGCGCGATGTGTGGGAATACGACAGCCTGATTGACACCCGCACCGTGGACACGCACATGCGCCGGCTCCGGGAGAAAATCGGCCCCGCCTCGAAGCATCTGGACACGGTGCGCGGCGTTGGCTATCGCTTCATCGAATGAAGCAACCACCGAGGCGGTATCGGGCCTGGCGGCAAAGAGGTTGCCCGCCTCGTTTTTATCGGTGTTCATCCGCGTTCATCCGTGATTAAATTCATCCCGTGTGGTTTTTCCTGTTCATCTTTGCGTTGGCGGTGCTCCTTGGCCTCCATTTCCGGTGGCGGGCAAAATATCGCGCGCAGCAGGAACTGCGGGCGGCCGAGATCGAGGATTTGCGCCAGCGCCAGCAACAGACGTCCGTGGACGCGCAGGCCCAGCAGAAAATCCTCTTTGATTCCATGCTCGAAGGGTTGCTGCTGCTGGACCGCGGCAAAAAAATTTACCTGGCCAACCGCGCTTTCAAAAATCTCTTCGGCCTGAAGACCGAACTGCGCGGCAAAACGGTCGTCGAAGCACTGCGGCTGCACGAGCTGGACGAACTGTTGCAGCGCGTCGAATCCGCAAAACAGGTGCTGGATTACGAAATCAAGCTGCCGGGGCTCGGCGAGCGCTGGTTGCAGGTGAATGCCGCCGCCATCACCAACTCCGCCGGCGAACGCGAGGGGACGATCCTGGTGTTCCATGATTTGACGCGGCTGAAACAGCTCGAGCGCCAGCGCGAGGAGTTTGTGGCGAATGTCAGCCATGAGTTGCGCACGCCGCTCTCGCTCATCAAGGGCTACGTGGAGACGCTGCTGGACGGCGCGCGAAACAATCCCGAGGTGGCCGAGCGCTTCCTGAAAACCATCGAGCGCAACGCCAACCGGCTGGACCTGCTCATCCAGGATTTGCTGACGATTTCCGCGCTGGAGTCCGGCCGGATGAACCTGGACCTGCAGCCGGTGAATCTGCGTTCGCTCGCCGAAAAAGTCTTCAACGATCTGCATTCCAAGGCCGAGGGCAAAGGCACAAAACTCGTCTGCGAAATTCCCGATCTTACGGCCAACGGCGACGCGCACCGGCTGGATCAGGTGCTCGCCAACCTCGTGGACAACGCCATCAAATACGGACGCGCGAACGGCCTGGTCGCGGTCGGCGGGAAAAAGCTGGCGGATGGCAAGCTGGAGGTTTCCGTGCGTGATGACGGCCCGGGCATTCCCGCCGAGGCGCTCGACCGCGTGTTCGAGCGGTTTTACCGCGTGGACAAGGCGCGTTCCCGCGATCAGGGCGGAACGGGGCTGGGGCTTTCCATCGTGAAACACATTGTGCAGGCGCATGGCGGCGAAGTGCGGGCGGAGAGCGAACCCGGCCACGGCGCGACCTTTTTCTTCACGCTGCCAGAATTTCAGGCAACTCTTCGGGATTTGGTTTGAAAAGACCCGGCGGTCACGGCGCAACTGCGGTGCAGAAAATTCAAATCAATTTGCAGAAGCGCTCGTTGGCGCAAGATGGTGGCTTGTATATTCTCAAACTATTCAGCATATAGAAATGTGGATCATTGATTGGTCAACAATCGTAATCACGCAACCAAACATAAAACTAAACATAAACCCCATGAAAATTAAAACTGCCGTCACTCTGGCGTCGCTGATTCCCGCTCTTGCCACATCAGTGCTCCATGCCCAAAGCTTGATTTTTAACGTCCAACTAAACAATAACACACCCATGGTCGGCACCGCCACCACCGGCTTCGGTTCATCAGATGTTTGGAACAACTTGTCCTTGGCGTCCGCCAGTGGCGCCGGGCCGTATGTCTTGAGCAGCGGTTTGACGGCAAACAGCGCCAGCGGAAGTCAAGCCACCTCGGTGTCATTCACCTTCAGCCAGACCCGTAGTGGGACGGCGGGCACCTCGTTTTCGCCCTTTGGACAGACAATTAGTGGGCAGGGTGCCAATCCCTCGGCGTTGATGGGAGTGACGCAATTCATCCAGCCCAATGACGGTTCGGGTTACGGTATCAACGAATTTCTGTTTAGTGGCCTCTTGCCTGATACGACCTACACTCTTTACGGCTATGCGATGGGTAACAGTGGCAGTGGTTCGGTTGGTGAAGGCGGACTTTGGGCCACCTATGCCGGCACGAGCACATCGGGATCTCTCACTGCGACGGCTTTCAATACTGGTGTGGTTGGGACGACTGCGTCGGATGTGACCTTATCGGCAAATCAGGGCGTAAGTTATGTTGTGATGAACGCAACGACGGATGCCTCGGGGAATCTTTTCATCACAGAAGGCAGTTATTGCGGTTCGAAGAATGCCATTACCTACGACACGTTTATCAATGGCCTTCAGCTTGTTCAACCTGCTCCGGTTCCGGAAGCTTCAACTATCTCGCTGTTTTTGGCGGGTGCTGGGATGCTGACCGGTCGTCTCTTGCGTCGTCGCAGGTGAGTCGGATGTGAGCAGTAAAACTTCAGGTGGACGCAGGCGACTGCGGTCACTTGCTTGTTTGCCGGTGTTTCAGTCAACCGGAGGATCTTTTGCAAGGACATCATGTGGGCATACGGCGGCAAGGGTGCCGCTGAAAGCGAACCTGGCAAACGCCCGACTGGGTTTTTCACACTGGCGGAACCGGCCGAATAAATTCCTTTGTTGCGGGGCGGGGGGAACTTATCATCCCACGCATGGTTCACGTTGGTATTGGCTATGACGTTCATCAACTGGTCGCCGGGCGCAAGCTCGTTCTCGGCGGCGTGGAAATTCCGCACCCGAAGGGCCTTGACGGCCATTCGGATGCCGACGCGCTGATGCACGCCATCTGCGACGCCGTCCTCGGCGCGCTGGGCGAGGAGGACATCGGCCATTTTTTCCCGAACACCGACCCGCGCTGGAAAGGCGTGCCGAGCAAAACGTTTCTGGCGGAAGCCGCGCGCATCGTCGCGCTGCGCAATGGAAAAATCGTGAATGTGGATGCCACGCTCATTGCCCAGGCACCGAAAGTTTATCCCTACATCGCCGAAATGAAGCGACGCATCGCCGCCGCGCTGGACGTTTCCGAGAAACAGATCGGCGTCAAGGCCACCACGAACGAGCTGATGGGTTTCATCGGCCGCGAGGAAGGCATCGCCGCGATGGCGGTGGCCAGCGTGAATCTGCCTGAATAATTGCCCATGCCCAAAGCCGAAATCAGTTGGAAACGCGTCACCGAGGACGGTGAAAAACTCCAGGTTTACGCCCAGCACGTCGGGCGCGAATATCATTTCTACCACCGCGCCAAACGCTTCGATGTCTGGCAACGGGTGAAAGAACCGCCGATTGAGGACTGGCTGGAATTGCTCGATGCGGTTCAGCGGCTGGTCAACCGGCGGCGTTATCAGCCGGATGACGAGGAACGTCTGCGCGCCCAGATCCGCGAAAAATTTCCCGAAGTGGAAATTTGAATGGGGAAGCCGGTTGACGATCTTCCCCTGAATTGGCGATGGCCTCCTGCGCCCCATCAGGGTTTAATGGGGGCATGACAAATCGTTTTTTTTACCTGCTGCCCGTTTTTCTGGGCGTGATCTTGTTTTCCGCCTGTGCCGGCCTGCCGGGCAGAGGCGCGCTGCCGGCATCCCTGACCACTTTCCCCGCTGCCGCCGATCCCCGCACTGTCGGTCTGCGTCTTGCCGAAAATTTTCTCGCCCGGGACTGGCGCACAAACAAGGCCGGCTGCATTGTTTACCCCGAAGTCTGCGCTGAGTTTGGGGCGCTTCGCTTCGCCCGGGCCACGGGCAACACCAATCTGGAGCAACAATTGATCGCCCGCTTCGTGCCGGTCTGGCGGCCGGAAAATAAAAAATTAATTCCACCCGGCGGCCACGTGGATTTTAGCGTTTTCGGCGTGGTGCCGCTGGAAATTTACCTGCTCGATGGCGACACCAACCTCCTGGCGTTGGGCACTTCGATCGCTGATGCACAATGGGCAAATCCGTTGCCCGGCGGCCTCACCCGCGAAACACGCTGGTGGGTGGATGACGCCTGGATGATTGGCAGCCTGCAGATCCAGGCGTTTCGCGCCACGCACGACAGGAAATACGCCGACCACATCGCCACGCAACTCACGGCGTATCTGGACAAATTGCAGGAGCCTGACGGCCTCTTTCATCACGGCCCGGAAGCGCCATTTTACTGGGCGCGCGGCAACGGCTGGGTGGCCGCCGCCCTGGCGGAAGTGCTGCAATCGCTCCCGCCCTCGCACCCGCAATATGCCCGGCTGATGGCGGGCTACAAAAAAATGATGGCCGGTCTCAAAACCGTCCAGTCGCCCGACGGCCTCTGGCATCAATTGCTCGACGACCCGCAGTCATTTGAGGAGACCTCCGGCACCGGGATGTTCACTTACGCGATGATTGTCGGTGTGAAACGCGGCTGGCTCGGCGCGGAATATGCCAATTGTGCCCGGCGTGGCTGGCTCGGTCTGTGCAGGAAAATTGACGGACAAGGGAATCTACAGGACATTTGCGTGGGCACCAACCAAAGCCGGGACAAACAATTTTACCTCGATCGTCCGCGTCAGACCGGTGATCTGCACGGTCAAGCTCCGGTGTTGTGGTGTGCCTGGGCGCTGGTCGGAAAATGAAATGGAACGGTTTCGACCCGGGCCGGAATCGGCGGGTTCAATCGTGTTGAAAAATCCAGTCACCTGAGCCTGTCAGTTGCACGGGTCGTGCCACGGCCAGTCCACTGGCTCAGTTTTTCTTCAACCCCGCGATGGCCGCCTTCATTTCATCAAAGTGCGTCTGCGGATTCATCGCGTCCGTGACGTGGACGATCTTTCCATCCAGGCTGATGAGGAAGCTCACCCGTTTGGCCATCCCCAGCATGGGCATTTTCA
>JAJXXI010000108.1 GCA_021781185.1 bacterium | reverse complement strand
TCGAGCGATTCAATCAGGCCGGTTTCCTCGCCGCAGATGTAAGCCCCCGCGCCGCGATGAACGTGCATCTCCAAATCATAACCAGTGCCGAGGATGTTTTTGCCGAGGAGATTTTTCTCGCGGGCTTCCTTCAACGCCTGATTCAAAATCTTCGCGCCTTCGGGCATTTCACCGCGGATGTAAATGTAGGCAAGATGAACATCATTCGCGAAGCACGAGATGATCATGCCCTCGATGAGCTGATGCGGATCCTTGTGGATGATCTGACGATCCTTGAACGTGCCGGGTTCGGATTCATCCGCATTGCAAATGAGATAAATCGGCTTGCCGCTCTTGCGGTCAACGAAGCTCCATTTCAAGCCGCAGGAAAAACCGGCACCGCCGCGACCACGCAGACCGGAGATTTTCACGTCTTCACGGATTTGCTCCTGCGGCGAAACTTTTTTGCCCTCCGGCAAGTCTTTCGGCTGGATGGCGAGCGCCTTTTTCAGGTCGCTGTAACCGCCATGACGCAAATAGCATTCGATGTCCGGCGTATAGCCGACTTCATCAGCGTGCTTCAAAATCAATTTGTATTCTTGCGCCATAGCAACTTGACTCTCAATTAAAAATCTCTAGTTTAGTGCGCCCGTCTTGCCCGATGGTGTAACGGTAGCACAAGTGACTCTGAATCACTTTGTCTAGGTTCAAATCCTAGTCGGGCAGCCATTTTCATTGGCAGCCACCCACGATTTCATCCGCCTTGGCGTGCGTGACGCCTTCATAAAATTTTTCACCAACCATCATCACCGGCGCGGTGCCGCAACTCGCAAGGCACTCGACAAATTCAACTGTGAACTTGCCATCCTTCGTTGTCTGCGGCCCGTGCGCGTGCGCATCCAAGCCGAGTTTTTCGCAAAAATGCTTGTGCAGTTCATACGAGCCGCCGAGCGCGCAGCTCAGAGTGCGGCATACTTTGATCGAATATTTCCCCTGCGGCTCCTGCCGGAGCATCGGGTAAAACGTCAGAATCTCAAAAACATTGATCGGTTGCAGCTCCAGCTTTTTCGCGGTCCACTGGACCGCCGCCTGCGAAATCCAGCCGAATTTTTCCTGGATGGCATGCAGCACCATGAGCGACGCCGCGCGTTTCACCGGATAGTGCGAAACCAATTCGTTCACTTCGGCTTCAAGTTCGGGTGTGGCTTGGAAACTCATCGGTCGCTTTCTCCCATGACAAAGTCCAGCGAGCCCAGCACGACAGGCACGTCGCTGATCATGCAGCCGGGCAGTAATTCGCCCAGGATGCTCAAGTTGATAAATGAAGGAGCGCGGATCTTCAGGCGATACGGAACACCGCCGCCCTGGCTGTTGATATAAAAACCAAGCTCGCCCTTCGGATTTTCGTGGCCAAAATAAATTTCACCAGGCGGGCAATTCACACCTTCGGTCACGAGCATGAACTGATGAATTAATTCTTCCATGCTTGAAAGAACCTTTTGCTTCGATGGCAAAGTGATTTTTCCGTCGGAGACGCTGACCGGCTCCTTGGAAAGGTTGGGGCCGCCACCGGGAATCTTGTTCACGCACTGTTCCAGAATTCTCATGCTCTGGCGCATTTCCTCCATGCGGACGAGGTAGCGGTCGTAACAATCACCAACGGAGCCCAGCGCCACATCGAAATCCAGATCTTTGTAACAGAGATACGGCTGGTTTTTGCGCATGTCCCAGTTCACGCCGCTGCCGCGCAAATTCGGACCGCTCAAACCATAATCAATCGCCATTTCTTTCGAAACAACTGCGAGATCACGCAAACGATCCACCCAGATGCGATTGCGCGTGAGCAACGTTTCAGCCTCGTTGAGCGCCACGGCAAATTCCTTGAGAAACTGACGAACTTGGTCACACCACGTCGGCGGCACATCGCGCATCAAACCGCCAATGCGGGTGTAACTCGTGGTCAAACGCGCACCGCTCGCAGCCTCGGCGAGGTTGTAAATTTTTTCGCGCTCGGTAAATGTTAACAGGAAAACTGTGACGGCACCGGTGTCCATCGCGAACGCACCAAGACCAAGCAAATGCGCCGAGATACGGGCCAGTTCGCAGCACATCACACGGATGTATTGGCAGCGTGGCGGCAGTTGGTCGTGGATTCCAAGCAACTTTTCCACCGCCAGCGCATAGGCAACGTTGTTCGCCAGAGGCGCGAGATAATCCAGCCGGTCCGTGTAAGGGATGAACTGGTTGTAGGTCATGTTCTCGGCGATTTTTTCGTCGCCGCGATGCAGATAGCCCACGTCCGGATCCGCCTTGGTGATGACCTCACCGTCCAGTTCCAGCACGATGCGCAGAACGCCGTGCGTAGCCGGATGCGACGGCCCCATGTTCAGGACCATCTTTTCGCCATGAACATCCTGAAACTCTTCAGCCGCCTGCGCAGTTCGCGCGGCGGAATCACGGATTTCAATGTCTTGAACCTGGGCCATGAAAATTATTCTTCGGGATTACGAACACGCGGCTCGCGGGAAACCGCGTCAGCCCCGCTGGGCAACGTCACAAACGGCCCACCTTCAAGCGGAGCCGGCTTGGTAAACGCCACACCCGGCAAATCGGTCGGCTTGCCCGCCAGCGGAAAATCCTTGCGCAAAGGGAAATACGGATAACCTTCCCACATCAAAATACGGCGCAAATCCGGGTGTCCACTAAAGCGGATACCCATCATGTCGTAGATTTCGCGCTCGTGCCAGTTAGCCGTGCGCCAGACGGGCAAAACACTTGGAAGCTGGGATTTTTCCTCACTCACATCAGCTTTAAGCCGAATCTCATCACCATTAACGATAGCGCGAAGGTGATACACCACCGTCCAGCGTGGATCTTCGCCGTAGTTGTCCACACTGGTAATATCCACAAGATAACCAAATCCGATCTGCTCCTTGGCAAAGCTACAGACGTCGAAAATCTTTTCCGCATTGTTGATTTTGAGGGAAATTTCGCCGCGAAACTCCATCGGCTCGGAGACGAGGTCACCGAACCTGGCTTTGATTTTTTTGGCGGATTCGAGGGCGGACACGGAATTATTTTTCCTGAAGATTTAAAAGTTTGGCAGCCACGGTTTCCTGCAAAATGGGCTGCTTGCCGATCTTTTCCTGAATTTTCATCAGGGCATCCAAAACGGCTTCAGGACGAGGCGGGCAGCCACCAATGTAAACATCCACGGGCACAATATTGTCCACGCCCTGCAAAACGGCATAGCTGCGATACATGCCACCCGTTGAAGCACAGGCACCCATCGCAATAACCCATTTGGGCTCAGGCATCTGGTCATAAACGCGCTTGAGGACAGCGGCCATCTTGTAAGTGACCGTGCCGGCGACAATCATGCAGTCGGCCTGACGCGGTGAAAAGCGCATGACTTCGGAACCAAAACGAGAAATATCGAAGCGGCTGGCACCCACAGCCATCAATTCAATGGCGCAACAAGCCAATCCCATCGGCATGGGCCAGACGGAATTCTTGCGGAACCATGCCAATGCGGCATCCACCGTCGTGAGCACGACGTCGCCCTCAATTTTGGAGTTGTAGCCGTATTCGCTTTGGGCCTGCATTTGTTAAAAATTAAAAATGCACCTGAAAACAGGCGCGGCTTGAGCCTAGCCCCCGGCCCAAAAACCAGCAAGTTCAAATTTGTGATTTTTTTCACAAGCGGCATTTTTTAACCAGATTTTAACATCTGGTAAGCAAAAAAGGTTTACCATCTTGGGCTTGTGGCTCCAAAAAAAACAACTAGATTTGACAAACGCGCACGGCGCAACACATGAAAACTTTTGCCGAATTGAATTTTCCGGGGCGGCTGATTGCCGTCGAGGGGCTGGACGGCTCGGGCAAGTCCACCCAAATTTACCTGCTCAAACGCTGGCTGGAAGCTGAGGGGATCAAAGTCTATTTCAGCGAGTGGAACTCGTCCGAACTGGTGAAGTCAGCCACGAGCAAGGGAAAGAAACGCGAGTTGCTTTCACCCACGACCTTCAGCCTGATTCACGCGACCGATTTTGCCGACCGCTATGAGCGGCATCTCGTTCCGCTGCTGCGCGCCGGCTACATCGTGCTGTGCGACCGCTATGTGTTTACGGCCTTCGCGCGCGACGTGACGCGCGGCTGTCCACCGGAATGGGTCCGCGGCAATTACAGTTTTGCCGCCGCACCCGATCTTACGATGTTTTTCAAGGCGGATCTGAACGTGTCGCTCAACCGGATTCTGGAAGGCCGGCCGAAACTGAAGTTTTTCGAGGCGGGCATGGATTTGCGGCTCTCCACCGATCCCTACGAAAGCTTCAAAATATTCCAGGGTCGCATCCTCGAACAATATCTGGCGATGAGCAAGGAGTTCAATTTCCTCATCATGGACGCCAACCAGCCGGTGGAAAAACAGCAAGTGCTCGTCCGCAAGCTGGTGAGTGAAAAAATTGACCTGAAAAAATTCAAACGCCGCAGCCCGTTGCCACTGCCGCCAGCGCTGGCGGCTGACCGCGAACTAAAAGAGGAATTGGAAGACAAAGCCGCATGAGTGCAAATCAATCACATCGTTTTTACGGGCACGGCATCCCGCGCATTAAACCCGAGCAACTCGGAGGAAAACTAATCGTCGTGGAAGGGGCCGATGGTTCAGGCCGTTCCACCCAGATTGTTGAACTCGTCAACTGGCTGGAAACCAGCGGGCTCCCGACCGTGCAGGTCGGCCTGAAGCGTTCCACGCTGGTGAGCGAAGAACTCGAAAGGGCGCAAGAAGGCAATGTCTTAAGCCGGACGACGTTGAGCCTTTTTTACGCAACGGACTTCGCCGATCAACTGGAAAACATTATTCTGCCGGCGCTCAAGGCAGGATTCATCGTGCTTTCCGACCGTTATATTTACACATTGATGGCGCGCGACATGGTGCGCGGCATGGACGAGAAATGGCTGAAAAACCTTTACGGTATCGCCCCCGTGCCGGACGCGGTTTTCTATCTTTCCGTGGAACCGGAGGAACTGGTTCAGCGCAATCTTTCAAAAAACGCCACGTTGGACTATTGGGAAAGCGGCATGGATCTCGGCCTCTCGCGGGATGTGTTCGACAGTTTTTTGAAGTATCAGGCCGCGATGCAAAACGCCTTCAAGACGCTGCAAAAGACTTACGGCTTTGACATTGTTGACGCCAACCGTTCCGCCAACGCGGTCAACAAGGAACTGCGCAAGAAAATCAGTTCGGTGCTGGATGCGGGATAAACCGCTCACTGCGCCAGCGGGGGGGCGGGGGCGGCAAATTTGGGCGGCAGCTTCACTGCGGCATTGGTGCCGGCAGCGGGCTTGCGCAACGGGCGTTTAACCAGTTCATCGAACTGTTGCCGCTGTTCCAGCGTGAGCACATCTCGAATTTCCAGGCGCGCATCCTGAACCACGCGGCGGATATGGTTCTGGCCGTTGCTGATGATCTCCCGAATGCGTTCACGCTGTTTGGGATCAAGTCTCAATGCCTCGTCCAGTTTCTGCAGAAATTGCTTGCTCAGACTTTCCGGCAGATGAACCCGTCCATTTTCCGCCGGCCGGCCAGGCTGGTTGGTGAAAGCGGCATGCCCTGAAGCCGCCTGCGCCAACTTGTCGTGGGCGGGCTTGTGATAGCACTTCTGCACGTAATTCACCAGCAATCCGCCCGTGATGACGCCGGCACCAAAAATGACAACCGTCGCGAAGATGACTTTCCAATTGTTCACGGCAATGGCGAATTATCTCCCTGATTAACCGAGGCAAGCAGCGTATTTTCAAAATCCAGCGAAAGATCCTTGCCATTATCCGCCGGTGCCGGCGTGAACCATGAAACCGCCCCGCAAAGCAGCGCCACCGCCACACAGGAAATGGCCGCCTGCCATAAACCGCGCACCCAGACCGACAATTGATCAGGCCCTTTCCGCGCGGCCATCAGCGCCATGACCCGTTTCTCAAACGCGTAAGGCACCCGTTCATCGGGCGGCTGCAACCGCGCGGCGGCGGTTAGCTTCTTCTGCAATTTAGCAAGGTTCATACACTCTCATTTCATCGGACGCGCAAAAATTGCGCAGGGTTACAAATACTTGTCCCGCGTCATGCGTGCGAGGATTTTCCGCATTTCGCCCCGGGCCCGGAATGCCCTGACCTTGACCAAAGGCACCGACCAGCCGGTGATTTCGGCAATTTCCTTCACGGTGCGATCCTCAATTTCAAGCAACTGGATGACCATTCGCGAGGAAGGGGAAAGTTTTTCCAGGATGCGTTCAACCAGTTGTTTGGCGGCATCCGCATCTTCGGCGGCACTGCTGGGATCGGACACAAAGCGGTCCAGCCAGTCAGACTCCGGTTCGGAAATTTCACTGAAGGAGGACTCGCGGTTCCGCTGGTGGCGGCGCAGGAAATCATAGCACGTCCGCACCGTCATCCGCATCAGCCAGTGCTCAAAGG
>JAJXXI010000057.1 GCA_021781185.1 bacterium | reverse complement strand
GATAAACCGCGTCGCCTTCGGCAAATTCATTGAAGCGTGAATCGTGAACCGTGAATCGCGCGCCAAGCTGCGCGGCGACCCATTCCATTTCCGGCCGATACGTCGCCGCCTCTTCCGAGACGACAATGCGAATCTGTTTCGCATCGCCAAAGATGGATTCAAACCCGCGCAGCATGCCATCCGCGCCGCCAAGAACATGCGCGCCGGCCTTTGAATACGCCTGGTTCATCCAGGCCGTCAGCCCAATGCCACCGGGAACGGAATCCAGTTCCGTGATGCTGAGGCCGTTTTCCGTGAGCAAAAGGTCCGGGCGGATGACGCGCGGCACGTCATTTTTGAACGCCACGGCGCGCTGCCGTTCGATCAGTTCAGCCGGCTTGCCGAGGTCCAGCCAGCGCGCCACCCATTCCGGCTGTTTCCCTTCAACGCTCTTGCGATAAAGCAAATTGGTGGCGCGATAAAATTGCAGCAGCACCCGTCCCAGGGATTCCATTTCCCGGGCCAGATTTTCGCCGAGAGGAAATGGCGCGGGTGAAATCTTCCATTCCAGCCCGGCAAACAAGCCGCCGGCCGGAAGGGAATCACGGATGAGTTTAGCGTGTTCTTCAGCGTTCACAACAGGCGGACAAACTCTCACTAAATGTGACCGGTGACAAGGGCGGGAGTTTTGAGCCAGCCGTTCGCTCAACCAGTCGCGCACGAAACAGTTCGCGTCCCACAGATCGGCGATGGGTTTCCACCCGTCCAGAAACACGTCCATCGTCGGTTGCCAGATGGAGTCGCACGGATCGGAAATCTGCGGGCTTTCTGGAAAACCGATGCGCGCGTGAATGGCGTGGGCGTTTCTGCATGGCACGCCCGACGCGTTCCGGCTGGTCGGCCGGCAATGTCTCATGCGCACAGCACCAGTGCGAAAAACCGGCCATCAGCTTGAGTTGCGGGCGGGCGGCCAGAATCTCTATGGCGGCAGGCAGAACAAGGCATGGCTCCGATGCGTCTCGTGATAAACTTCCAAGTCATGCTACTCCGCCAGCGCCGTGGCAGGATCAACGATGGCGGGATTTTGTGACCATGAGAAATGATCGCAGCCGGTGGGGAAATTGAGGCAAAGCGGACTGAGCAGCAGGGCGCGTTCGTATTATTCCGCAAAACTGGCCGTGTGTTCAGCCACGCCCCCACGATGGTGCGCCACTGCTGGGTAATGACGCCCAGGCCGGGCTCATCGAGCGACCGGTGCGCGCCGGCAGGTTTCAGCATCGAGCGGCACTTCCAGTTCCACGCCGTCAAAGCCGCCGGCCTTGAATTCTCGTAATTTGTCTGCGATTGTCGGCCAATCATCCATACCCCGGACGGAACGGAAGCAGAGAATTCTCATGAGCGCGCTTTTCACCCAAGGCAAATGAAAACAGCTCCAGCTTCAACTTTGGTCGGATACGTTTTCAAGTCCACACAGACCGGCGCGCCTTTGGCTTTGCCGGTCATGAAATCGAAACGCCCGTTGTGCTTGGGGCATTCGATGAGGTTGTCCATCACAAAACCACCCGCCAGATGCACGTTTTGATGCGTGCATAGGCCGTCCGTGGCAAAAAATTTCCCGTCGGTGCTCCGGTAGATCGCAAAGGTCCGTTCGCCGTGATCGAAACGCAGCACGTCCTCCGGTTCAATGTCATCCACGCCGCAAGTTTTGATCCACTCTTCGCTCATGATTTTTCGGGGGTGATTTAATGGGCAGCCTGTGCCGTCGGGATTGCAGTTGGAAACGGTTTGGCCGACGACGGCAGTTCGCGTTTGACGTAGTAAGCCGGGTCTTTCACCTGTCGCAAAATCGCGGGGATGATTTCCCGGTAAGCTTCGATGAGGCCGTGGTAAGGCCTCGGCGTGTCGGCCTTCATTTCCTGATGCAGTGCCGCCAGTGCGTGATAGGGCACCAGGGGGAACATGTGGTGTTCGAGGTGATAATTCATGTTCCAATAGACGAACCGGAAGACGGGATTCATGTAAACTGTCCGGCAGTTCAGGCGATGATCCAGAACATTCTCGGCGAGCCCCGCGTGTTGCGTCAGACCGAAGATCACCAGCAACCATGCGCCGTAAAACGATGGCAGACCGACCAGCATCAGCGGCAAAATACTGTGTATCGAAATCGCCCAGGCGATGACCGCCGCGTAAATCAAAATCCAGATGCGCGCGGTCCAGAAAACTTTGCCGTTTTCCAGCTCGGGAATGTAGGTCTTTTCCTCCGCCGTGAGTTTGCCGCAGCAGTGCAGGAACACTTTTTTGAATTCCTTCGGGCCGCTTTTCAGGCTGAAGAACCCGAGCAGAATTCCCGGCACATCCGGCGGGCGCGGCACGGCGATTTCCGGATCGCGTCCGACAATGATGGTATCGGTGTGATGCCGCGTGTGGCTCCAGCGCCAGGGCGTGGATTCGCGCAGCACCATGAACGACGCCATTTCATAGACGACATCGTTCATCCAGGTCGTCTTGAAGGCGGTGCGGTGGCCGCATTCGTGCCAGCGCGAATCCGAGCAGGAACAATACAACACGCCATAGACGAGGAACGCCGGCACGCACCACCACGTTCCCCAAAAATGCCACCCCAGCCAGCCAGTGAGCCCCAGCAGCGCGAACCAGAGCAGCGTGTCGCGAATGGCCGGACCGTCCCTGCGTTGCATCAGTTCTTTGAGACGTTTGCGCGGAATGGGGCAGGCATACCATTCCGCCGAAGCGAGGCCCGCTTCCTCGGCCAGCTTGCAGTCGCGGCCGATGAGGCTGTAGTCACGTTTGGAAATTGCCACGGACATAAAAAATCATTTCCCCGCAACGTCGCCGATATGGTTGCCGTAAGTCAATAGAAGCACCGCCGCAACCAATATAAATATTGCCAGCCCGACCGTCGTGTGCGTCAGGCGACGGCATTGCCGCCACTCGCGCAGGATGACGCCCAGGAGGGTGCTGAACAGCACCAGCATGATCATGTGAATGGCCCAACTGGAGAACGCAAACCTTTCGCCAAGCTTCACATGACCGAGGTTGTAGAAGAAGAACTGGCCATACCAGAACAGCCCGGTGATCGCCGCCATCACAAAGTTCACGGGCAAGGCTTTCCGCTCCGAGCCGGCGGGTAGCTCGACCAGTTCGCCAATCGTCTTGTGCCGGGCGTGCAGCCAGAGGCAGTAGATCGCCGTGGTCAGAAACGCGCCGGTGTTGGAAAAAATATAAACCACGTTGCCGCGAAAAACGCCGGCACCATGCGCCGAGGCGACGTCGGCTATCGGCGTCCCCGCTTCGAGCGCGAAACCATAAACCGCCGACAACACGCCGGCCAGCAGCGAGAGCAGCAGCCCTTTCATCAGCGAAAATTCACCGCGACACTTTTGCGCAGCCAGATCCTTTTCCTTCAGCCAGCCCGCCCCGCCGGCGCAGGCGATGCCCAGAACGCCCACCGCAATTCCCGCCATCACCCAGTCCGCTCCCGCCTTGTGCAGCACCTCGCCCAGCGTGCCTTTGACCAGCGGCGGAATGAGCGTTCCCAGCACGCTCGAAAGGCCGACCGCGATGGCGTAGGTGAGCGAAAAGCCAATGTAACGGATGGAAATGCCAAACGCCGTTCCGCCGATGCCATACGCCGCGCCGAGGAAAAAGCTGTGCCACATCGCATTCGTGGGCGCTTCGCGCAGAACCGCCAGCAAATCCGGAATCGTCAGCCACGCGCCGAGGATCGGCAGCAGAAACCAGCAGAACGACGCCTGCGTGAGCCAGTAGGTCTGCCAGGACCAGCCCCTCACCTTTTTTTGCGGCGTATAACACGTCGCCGCGAAGAGCGCGCCAATGGCGTGCAGACCGATGCCAAGCAATGGATTGGGTGTTATGGAATTCATGAAGGCTGTTTAGGAGTCGGCCGTGGATCTGGTTGTTTTGTCCTGCTTTGTAATGGTGTGGATTGAGGCTACAGGCTTCGGGATTTTTTTGCCAGTATTGGATGATGTGTCCATGCGGGTGTCAGGCCGCGGCTGTTTCGAGCCGCTTGGTATAATTGCAGGTGTTCAGAAAACCACGAAGATGTTCCTCAAGCTGCCGGTGGTTTCCGTGGCAACGGGCCATCGAAAGCGGCACACCCGCCGGATTCACTTCTTCTTTGCGGCGGAAGATGCTTGGCTGTTAAACTCCGGCATGATACCCGCCGCATTGGCACTCGCATCGAACCGCTTTCGGCTGCAACTTAGCCGGTCAATTGGCCTGATGGCCATGCTGTTCGGTCTGTTGCCCGCGCAGAACATCGCCGCCGCACCCCTGAAAATCACCATCGCCAGCGATTCCACCGCCGCTTACTTTCCGCCGACGGACGCCGGTGGACGATGGGGTTGGGGACAGGCCTTGTCGAACGGCAATTTTTTCAGCACCAACGTCGTCATTGACGACCTGGCGGCTTCAGGCAGAAGCTCGAAGAGCTTTTACGACGAAGGCAGATGGGCGGCCTGCCTCGCCACCCATGCCGATTATTATTTCATCCAGTTCGGCCATAACGACGGCAAGATCAGCGATCCAACCCGCTACACCGATCCGCAAACCACCTTCAAGAGCAATCTGTCGAACTATGTTTACCAGGCCAGAACCAACGGCGGCATCCCGGTTTTCCTCACGCCGCCGACGCGGCGAAATTATTCGGATGAGCACAGATTGAAGCTGGACGACCTGCAAAATTACGCGCAGGCGATGCGGGAAGTGGCCACCAACATGGACGTGCCTTTGCTGGACGTTTTACCGGCCTCGATTGACTTTTTTGAATTCGTTGGAAAGGCGAAAGCGCCCTTCTATCAGGCCGCCAACACCGGCACCACGCCGCCCACGCCCGGCGGCGATGGAACGCATTTCAGCCCCGCCGGCGCGGAGCAGCATTGCTACCTGATCATGGAACAACTGTTGAGTTCCACCAACGCCGAATTGGGCGCCCTGCGCGCCGAGGTGCGCAAGCAAGGCGTTTTGATGCAGTTCGCGTTGATGACCAATGGCACGGTTCAATTTCGCGGTTCAACCAATCTGGTGAACTGGCTGGACTACGGCAAACCACAGGCTGTGCCGGCATCCACCGTGAAAAGATATTTTTACATTGTCGGTGAATCAAAGGCCTTTTTCACGGCAGACGTGACGAATTGAATCCGGTCGGGCGTATTTCAGATTTCTGCCACGACCCGGTGGTGCAGGGTGGGAGTTCTGTGCCGCCGAACCGTTCTTGCTGGCAGGAAACGGAATCCCCCTCCGGTTGATGCGCTTATTTCCACTTTGCGTTTCTGACAGTTTGGCGGTTTAATATCCGCCACATGAAAATTGTTTTAGCTTATTCTGGTGGTCTTGACACCTCGGTCCTGATGTCCTGGATCAAGGAAAAATACAACGCCGAGATGATCGGCTTCTGCGCCGACATCGGCCAGGAAGAGGAACTCCATGGCCTTGAAAAGAAGGCCATCAAAACCGGCGCCTCCAAGATTTACATTGATGATTTACAGGAAGAATTCGCGCGCGATTTCATCTTCCCCATGCTTCGCGCCGGGGCGATTTACGAAGGTCAATACTTTCTCGGCACCTCCATTGCGCGCCCACTCATCGCCAAGCGCATGGTCGAGATCGCGAAGAAAGAAAAGGCCGATGCCATTGCCCACGGTGCGACGGGTAAGGGCAACGATCAGGTGCGCTTCGAACTCACCGCCGCCGCGCTCGCGCCAGACTTGCAGGTGATCGCCCCGTGGCGGGACGAGCGCTACCGTAGTGAATTCCCCGGCCGGCAGGAGATGATTGATTACTGCGCCAAGCACAAGATTCCCGTGCAGGCCAGCGCCAAGAAACCGTATTCGATGGACCGCAACCTCCTGCACATTTCCTACGAAGCCGGCATTCTCGAAGACCCGTGGTATGACAGCTACGATCTCAAGAACCGCCAGTATTTCACCACGCTCTCCGTGCTGCCCGAAGACGCACCGGACAAACCCGAATTCGTGGAACTCGATTTCGTCAAAGGCGATTGCGTCGCCGTCAACGGCAAGAAACTAAACCCGCTCGGAGTGATGAAAGTGCTCAACAAGCTCGGTGGCAAACACGGCGTCGGCCGCGTGGACATGGTGGAGAACCGCTTCGTCGGCATGAAGAGCCGCGGCGTGTATGAAACGCCCGGCGGCGCGATCCTGCTGTTCGCCCATCGCCAGATGGAATCGCTCACGATGGATCGCGAGGTCATGCACCAGCGCGACGCGCTCATCCCGAAATATGCCGAGCTGGTTTATAACGGCTTCTGGTATGCGCCGGAACGCCTCGCGCTCCAGGCTTACGTCGAGGAGTCGCAGAAGAACGTCACCGGCACCGTGCGCGTGAAACTCTACAAGGGCAACATCATGGTCAGCGGCCGCAAATCCCCGGTGAGCCTCTACAACCCGCACATCGCCACCATGGAAGC
>JAJXXI010000225.1 GCA_021781185.1 bacterium | reverse complement strand
ACGGCTGGCAACTGGGATAACGACATTGAACCGATTTTTCCGATCAGCCTGACTTTCTCCAACAATGTGCGGCTCGTGAACACGAATGATCTCACCGGTATCACGGCGAACAACATCACTTTCGATTCCATGGCCGGAGCCTTCGTGTTGAATGGCAACAGCCTCGGTCTTGGTGCTTTTGCCAATATCGCCTTCAACGGCAATCCGCCCGCGCCCACCACGCAGACCATTAACCTGCCGTTGGCGACGGCCGGAGATATTACCGTTGGCACGCGCACGAATGGGAGCATCATCATTAACGGTGACATCACGGGAGGCAATCAATTGACTCAGTCCGGACCGGATAACGCCGGGGTTCTGACCTTGACGGGAAACAATGCGCTGAAAGGAATGGTCATCAATAACGGAACCAACATCATCACTGGCAATACGACCATTAATGGGATTGGCGGCAGCTCGTTCTTCTATGTGCCCGATGCGGGCAGTGATCGCAGCTCCACCTTGATTATTGAAAGCGGCGCCACGTTGACCGTGAGCGGTGGTTTCCAGGATGCTGCAGTGATTGCCCGCGATGGTGCTCATGGAAGGATCATTCAGAATGGTGGCACGTTTAATTTTGCCATCAATGACGGTTCGCACAACTTCCTGTTTGTCGGAGGCTCGGGACAACCCAACGCGCAGGCTGAATACGATATGAACGGCGGCGTGCTGGACATGAACGGCGACACCCTTGGCATTGCCCTAGGCGTCAATGGTCCGGTGGGAGCGGATATTACCGGCGTGGTCAACCAGAGCGGAGGTATTATCACCAACGTGCTGAATCTTTACTTCAGCCCATTCTTTGCGAACGGGAACGGAACTTACAATCTCACCGGCGGCAGCCTGTATATCGGCGCGGGCGGCATCACAGTCTTCTCCGGTGGCGCGTATCAAATGAACCTTGGTGGTGGCACGGTGGGTGCCATTACCAACTGGTCTTCGGCCTTGGACATGACGCTGACTGGCATCAACGGGCCGGTGACGTTTGACACGGAGACCAACACCATCACGCTCTCCGGTGCTTTGACCGGCAGCGGTGGATTAACCAAGGTTGGCACGGGCACGCTGGACCTTTCCGGCACCAAATCCTACTCGGGTGACACCACCGTCAATGGCGGCATATTGCAACTGGACACCGCGAGCAACAACTCCGGCACCTTCAAGCTTGCAGATGGGGCGATGCTCAACCTGAATTATAGCGGCACGATCCCGGTAAACAACCTTTATACGAACAACGTGTCATTGCCTGTCGGCACCTACAATTCGGCGAATCTGTCCGGATTCATTGCGGGCATCGGCTCGATCCAGGTGACGGGCGCCATTCCGAGCACGCCCACGACGATCAACTTCAGTGTAAGTGCCGGACAGATCACCATCAAGTGGCCCCCGGGCTACAAAGGTTGGGTCTTGCAGACGCAGACGAACAGTTTGGGCGATGGATTGAAGACTGCCGCCACGAACTGGGTGGATGTCGCTGGTTCAGCCAGTGAGACGAATGCCACAATGACCATTAATCCGAATGCGCCAACGGTGTTCTATCGCCTGCGTTATCCGACGCCGTAAATTGAAATGAAATATCCGCGTGGTTGAGCCCGTGCTTATAAACATGGGTTTAGTCGACGGGGTTGGGTGGCTGCCGGAGTTGACAACTGACTTCGGCAGCCTTTTAAACAAAAGCGCCGGTGGTAATTCCACCCTTTCATGTGGCGCTTCGATGATTGCGGCCGGGATAATTATTGAATCAGTTGTGCCTGCGGAACTTTGCCAGCTAAATGATTCCATGAATCAACCGAAGAAATGAATTGCCGATCCTTTACCGTTGTCGTTCTGATGTCTGTGTTGTGCGTGACTGTGGCGCGTGCTGGATTGCTGGCTTATGATGGCTTTAACTATCCTTCGGGTTTGCCCATCACCGGAGAAACTGGAGGATTTGGCTGGAGCAACGGCTGGGTGGATGTCAGCGGCAATGCCGGTAACTCTGTCGTTTCCGGTAGTCTGTCGGCTGCTTCGAGTGCGCCGGTCGGATTTGATGCCCGGTCCGCCGGCAATGCGGTATTAGTCAACAGCGACAGTCGTTGCGGACGCTGGCTGGATTGTTCGCCGGGCGGCGTGTTTGCCCAGGCCGGGTTGCTGGATGCCCATGGCAATATCGGCGCCGACGGGAAGACGGTTTATGTAAGTTTTCTGCAACAACCCAGCAGCCCGATCAAATTCTACGAGTTTGAATTTCATCGTAATGACTTGGGCGATTCAGGGCGTTTGGCGGGAATTGGGAACGACACCTCCGACAATAATGTTTATCTCCGCAGCGAAGTGCCCGCTGGCGGAAGTTCAACGTTCTGGAATCTGGGTGTTGGCAGCACAAATGTGAATTTCTTTGTGGTGAGGATTAATTTCAAGCCGGGTAATGACGACGTTTACGTTTATCGGAATCCCGCCGGCAATTTGGAGTTCGAGAATGAACCAGTGTTAACAATGGTTTCGTTGTCGGACCTGTCCTTTGATGGCATTTCGCTTGGTGCCTATTTGAATGGTGTAACGGTGAAACACGATGAAATTCGCATTGGAACAACTTGGGCCAGTGTCTTGGGCAATCCGCCCGAGTTCGTGCTGCAACCGACCAATCAAAATCTTTATGCCGGTCAATCAGCGACGCTGGATTCATTGGCGCAGTCCGCCCTGCCTTTGAAATACCAATGGTATCATTGCATCAGCGGCAATACCAACGCGTTGATGAATGAAACCAATGCGAGCCTGGTGCTTCCCGGTGTGCAGTTGAAAGAGGCTGGGGAATATTTTGTGACGGCAACCAATTCGCTGGGAATGGCAACCAGCGCCGCAGTTACTTTGACCATTCAGCCAATATCAATCGCCATTGACAGTCCGGCGAGTGAGATCGTGGGAGCCGCCAGCAATTTGTTGATTAACGCCTCGATTGGCGGCGCGTCGCCACTGACGTTGCAATGGTATCGGGATGGAGTGGCCATTGTTGGGGCAACCAATTCGACTTATGCTGTCAGTGCTGCGAGCGCTTTTGATGCCGGACAATATGTGCTGATAGCCGGCAATTCCTACGGCAGCGTCACCAGTTCCATTGTGAATGTTGCGCCAGATTTCGGCGGTTTGCTGGCTTATGAGGGCTTTGATTATGGAGCGTCCACCAGTGACATTGGGGGGGCCAACGGCGGATTTGGTTGGGCCGGTGGTTGGATGAATCTCGTAGGCGGCGTGTCCCAAACCCTGGCGAACAGCTTGGTTGCGAACGGCAATGGTCCGTCGGGTTATGATTCACATTCCGAGGGCGGCGCATTGGATATTCCCAACAGCAGTCGCAAAGGCCGCTTTCTTGATTGCACGCCAGCGGGCACATTCGGACTGCATGGCTGCCTGGATGCCAATGGCAACATCGGTGCGGATGGCAAAACGCTTTATGTGAGCTTCCTTCAACAACCGGATGGGACAAACCTGTTTTACGAATTTGAGTTTCATCGCAACGATTTGGGCGATGGTGGCCGCATGGCTGGTATCGGCAACGATACGGCCGATGGCGATGTGCATTTGCGGATTGAAACGCCGCCCGGAGGTGGTTCGACTTTTTACGATTTGGGCCCCGGCAATACGAATGTGAATTTTTATGTGATGCGGATTGATTTCAAAGCTGGCAATGATGACGTGACTGTTTATCGCAATCCCACATCCGCCACGGAACCCGCCACGCCAACCCTGAAACTTTTGAACATTGCGGATCTGTCCTTTGACGGCATTTCCTTTGGCGCTTTTCAGAATAATCGAACTGTAACGCATGACGAAATTCGTTTCGGATTGACGTGGGACGATGTGGTGGGCGGCACAGTTTCGCGGTTGCAGTTGGTCCAGCATGAACATGACGCCACGCAATTGCGTCTGGCGGGATCGCCTAATTACACGTTCGGTTTGCAGGCGGCGAACAGCATTGCCGGCCCGTGGTCCAACCTTGGCAGCATCCCGGCTTCCAGTCTGGGAGTGGCGCGGTTTGTTGAAACGAATGCCAGCCCGCAGCGATTTTATCGGGCGACGAATTCATCCATTTGGCTGACGCCACCTTCGACGGATATTGTCTTTGCCGATTTTGAACAGCCCACTTACGGCAATTGGGTAACCACGGGCATGGCATTCGGCGCTGGGCCGGCGCAGGGAACGCTACCCAATCAACAAACGGTGACCGGTTATGTTGGCTCGAGACTGGTGAATTCGTTCCTTGGCGGGGATGGCTCGACCGGCACTCTCACTTCACCTCCATTTATCATCACCAAGCCATATCTTAATTTTTTGATTGGCGGCGGAAATCATCCCGGTCAGGAGTGCATGAATTTGATCATTAGCAATGTGGTTGTCGCAACGGCCACTGGAGCGAATGATGAAACTCTCATGCCACGACAATGGGATGTCAGCGCGTATCTGGGACAAACCGCCACGTTACAAATTGTGGATTCGCTGACGGGAGGCTGGGGGCATATCAATGTGGATCAAATCACGTTTTCGGAAACCCCTTTGCCTTCGTTGACCCGGCAAATGGTCATTGCAAATAACTTGCTAAATTTGCCGGTGCAAAACGGCGCCGCCCTGCGACGGGTTACCGTGACTGTGAATGGACAGCCGGTGCGCGATTTCAACGTTCGCCTGTCCACCGGTGGCGCTCCCGACTGGTGGGCGTTTGTGGATGTTTCGTCATTTACCAACCAAACCGCCACGCTTTCGGTGAGTTCACTCAGTTCGATTGATGACGGGTTTTATCAAATTATCCAAACGAACGGGATTATTGGAGCGACGAACTTGTATCAGGAAATATTGCGTCCGCAGTTGCATTTTTCCACGAAGCGCGGCTGGCTCAATGATGCGAATGGCATGTTTTATTACCACGGACAATATCATCTCTACTATCAGCATGATCCCTTCACCTGGGATGGTTCGGGGCAAAAATGGTGGGGCCATACGGCGAGTCCCGATATGGTAAACTGGCGGGAACTTCCGGAGGGAATTTATTCCCATTCTTACGGGGATGAGGTTTATTCCGGCAGTGCGGTGGTGGATACCAATAATACCGGTGGATTCAAAACCGGCACGAACGACGTGATCGTGGCGGCATACTACAGCACGGCTCGCGGCGAATGTATCGCCTACAGTAATGACGGCGGGTTGAGTTTCACGGACTACGCAAACAATCCGGTGGTCGTTCATTCGGGCACCGGCCGCGATCCGCATATCTTCTGGTATGCACCGTCGAATTACTGGGTCATGGCAGTGTATGATGACTCGGGCGGGAATGGGATTCAGTTTTACTCAACTCCTGATTTTAGAAACTGGACATTCCGCAGTAAAATCTACAATGGCTTTTTTGAATGCCCCGACCTGTTTAAGCTCCCGGTGGATGGAGATACCAACAATATGATGTGGTTGCTGTGCGATGGCAGCAGCGGCTATCAGCTTGGCCAGTTTGACGGGGTGACCTTTACGCCCGCCACATCAAAGCTTCCGGGCAACAGTGGTTCCGGATTCTACGCAGCACAGACATTCACCAGCATGGCTCCCGGAGATCATCGCATTGTCCGCATCGGCTGGGCGCAAATTGCCACGCCGGGGATGCCGTTCAACGAGATGATGTATTTTCCGACGGAATTAAACCTGCGCACAACGGCGGACGGTGTCCGGCTATGCTCCACGCCGGTTAGGGAAATTACAAATAACGCCGTCAATGTTTATGCCTGGACCAATCTGAACTTGAGCCCGGGATACAATCCGCTCGCCGGCATTCGCGGAACCTTGTTTGACGTGAACGCTCAGTTTGCGGTCGGCACCGCGCAGACGATCCGTCTCACCTTCCAAAACGTAACCGTGACTTACGACGCGGCCACCCAGCAGATTTCCTGCAATGGCGACACGCAATCCTTGCCGCCCATCGCTGGGAGTGTGCAGTTCGAAATCATCACCGACCGCGATACCATTGAAATCTATGGCAATAATGGCCAGCTTTACATGCCGTTGCCGGCCGACAATTCAACCGGTGATGCGCTCATCTCGCTGACTTGCACGGGCGGAAATGCCATGTTTAATTCCATAACCATTAACAAACTAAAATCCATTTGGACTGGATTGAGCCGGTAAGCCCGGTAAAACAATCTGAAAGAGAAATCATCATGCGAAAACTAAATGTCCTATATTGCTGGGCGGCGACGCTCAGTCTGGGAACGACGATGGCAAGCGCGCAAAAGCCCGATCTGCTCATCGCGAATTTTGAGGGAACGAATTATGGCGCTTGGGCGGAATCCGGCACGGCTTTTGGCGACGGCCCGGCACACGGAACCTTGCCTGGTCAAATGTCGGTGGATGGATTTCAAGGGCATGGTTTCGTCAATTCGTATCATGGCGGTGATGGATCAACCGGCACTTTGACTTCACCGCCATTTAAAATTCAGCG
>JAJXXI010000364.1 GCA_021781185.1 bacterium | reverse complement strand
TGATGTTGCCGACCCGGAAATCGCCGGACAACACCTTGGTCGTGCCATTCGTCGGCGTGACACAACACTGCAAATCGCGTTTCAAAAAGGCCACCGCCTGGTCCACTGGCGAGGCGGCATCCACCATGTCTGTCGTCGCCGCACGCAGGTGCAGTGCCGAAAACAGCGCGAAGTTCGCGGCGATCAGCACCAGGGCGGCGACGCCGATGGCGAGAATCATCTCGATCAGCGTGAACGCGCGGCGGTGCAGCCCCGTCGCCAGCGCGGCGGCGACGATACTCGTGCCGCCGCCGGACAAACACCGGAGGCTGCCACCGCTTGGACATGTCCGCTTAATCTTCATCACTGCAAATTCTTTCCGGCCGACTGTGCTGACTGCGTCTGCGAACTGGCGAGCGAGTTCAGCTTCACCGAGTAATTCTTGCCTTGGGCGGAATAGTTTACCTCCGCCGTCAGCAGGGTCATTGCGTCCTGCGGCCAGGTCTGGCTCGTCAGCCGCCACTGGAAATCCAGCGTGCCTTCCGTGACCGTGCCGCTCTGCAATCCACCGTTCCAGTTCGTGGTGACAATGCTCTCGCTCAAAACCCGGTCCGCCACGCGCGCCGCCTCGCTTTTCCGCGCGGCGACCTCGCCCGCGAGACTGGACACGTGCAATACTTCCACCGCCACCGGGATGACGATGGCCAGAAACAGCATCGCCGCCATCACCTCGGCCAGCGTGAAACCGGCGCAGCGGCCGCAGGCCAGGCGTTTCGCCGGTCCTTTTTCCGTCAACTGGACCGGCAAGGCGCTCGTTCCGCTATTTTCCGGTGTCGCTAATTTCATAACCCATGCGATTCCGCGTCTCAATCAGCCACCGCGACCGGCCGTCCGAATCCACCAGTTGCACCTTCGGCGGACTGTTTTCGGCCACCGTGCCGTCCGGCAAAAACCGGATGGCCGGCAAATTGTGGAACGTCGTCTGCGTGCCTGCCCCGCTGCTCAACACGGCAATCTGCAACGTCGAGTCCACCGACAAGTTCTCGGCCTTGGGATCGCCGTTCTGCCCGCTCGTTTCGGCGGCCATGCCGTAGGCACCGTTCTTCGGGTCAATCCAGAGCATCATCGGCATCCCCTCGGAAACAGCGCGGCTCTGCGCCGCATGCACCAGCGCCAGCAGCCGGCGCGATTCCGAATCCAACGCCTGACCCCGGACAAACCGTGCCATGGCCGGCACGGCCAGGGACGTGATGATCACCAGCAGTGCCATTACGAGGATCAGTTCGATCAGCGTAAACGCGCACCGGCGAAAATCAGTTTGCCCAGTTTCCAATGTCATCCTCCGTTCCTTCCTTCCCGTCCGGCCCCGTTGAAAGCAGGTCGTAGGAGCCGGGGTTGTGCTTGCCGGGAAAATAATAAATGTAAGGATTGCCCCACGGATCCACCGGCAGCTTGGGCGGGTCGAAATACGGCCCGTGCCAGTTCTTCGCGTTGGCCGGCTGCTGGAGCAAATCCTGCAGGCTCTTGGGATAAAATCCGTTGTCCACCTCATACTGGCCGAGCGCGGACTTGATGCCGCCGTTGATGTCGGCGGTCGCCGCCGTGACGCGCGCGCGTTCGCTCGAACCGGCTATTTTCGGAATCACCAGCGCCGCGAGAATGCCGATGATGACGACCACCAGCATGATTTCCACCAGCGTAAAGGCGCGGCGTGATGGGGTTGGGGTTTCGATGTTTTTGATTCCAATTTTCATAGTTTTGCAATGTTCATTTGATGTATTGGCTCATGGAGAGAATCGGCAGCAACATGCCGATGAAAATGGTGCCGATGAATCCCGCGATGAAAAACAGCAGGAGCGGTTCGGCGAACGCCACGGCGGTCTTGAGATTGCGGTCCAGATCGTTTTCGGTGACCACGGCGATGCGCACCAGTTCGACGTCCAGCTTGCCGCTTTCTTCCGCGACGGAAATCATCTCCAGCACCGAGCCGGCAAACAGCGTCTTGCAGTCCGCCAGACTCTGGCCAAGCCGGCCGCCCTGCTGCACGCGCTCGATGGCCTGCGCGACGGCGTCCACCAAAATCTGGTTGCCAATCGAGCGTCGGGCGACGTTCAGGCCATGCACCAGCGGCACGCCCGCGCCGATCAATGTGCCCAGCATCCGGCAGAAGCGCGCCATCGCAAACTGTGCGATCAGCGGGCCGACCAGCGGCGCTTTTAGGATCAGCCCCTCCCAGGAGCGCCGGCCCTTCGGCGAGACGAACCAGGTCCGCACCAGAAAAAACAGCCCGACCAGCCCCGCCCCGACCAGCAGGCCATAGGACCGCACCACGTGGCTCGCGCCGAGGATGACCTGGGTGATGAGCGGCAGCGAGCCGTGCAGGTTGTTGAAGATGGGCTGCAATTTGGGAATGAAAAAGGTGAGCAGCAAAATCAGAATGCCCAGCGCCAGCACGAATAAAATGCACGGATAGAGCATTGCCGTGAGCACCTTTGATTTCAGCTCCTTTTCCCGGGACTGAAATTCCGCAATCTGCGCCAGCACCACGTCGAGAAAACCGCCCGCCTCGCCCGCCTCGACCATGGCCACATAAACCCGGGGAAATGTCTCCGGTGATTTCGCCATCGCATCGCCGAGCGAAAAGCCGTCAATCACAAGATCGTGAACCGCCTTCCACTGGGCCTTGGCGGTCGCGCTCGACGCTTCCTTTTGCAAAATCACCAGGGCGCGGCTAAGCGGCACGCCCGCCGCGAGCAGGCTTGACAGCAGCCGCGTGAAATTTTCCAGCTCCTTGCCCGAAACTTTTTGGGAGCGGAATTGGAGGGAAAGCTTCCCCAGATCGCCCAAGCCGGATGGGGTCGCCCCATTTTTCGTCGTCGCCGCCTTTTCCGCCACGTTCACCGGGCGCAGGCCGAGCGTTTCCATCTGCCGCAGCGCGTCCGGGCGGCCGGCCGCCTCAATCACGCCCTCGGCGATTTTGCCGTCGGCTTGCAATGCTTTGTAGGAAAACGCGGGCATTTTGCAGGTTAAAACTGGAGCAACGAAGCTCTCGCCCATCCGAATGGGCGAGGGGGAAACACGCTCCGGCGCAGGGTCAATCTGCGGCGTTCTGCCGCCCGGCAACCATGCGTATGTTGAGAAGCGGACAACGGCTGTTCCCTCTCCTGGCGGGAGCGGGGCAGGGTGATGGGGGAACCGGGAGTTTTCATTTTATCTGGCCACCGCAATGCTCGCGGCCGTGAGCGCCACTTCATTTTTCGTCGCGCTCTCAATTTCCTTGGCGGTCGTGACGCTCAGGACTTCCTCGACGGTGGTGATGCCGGCGGCCACCAGCCGCCAGCCGTCCTCGGCGAGCGTGCGCATGCCGGCCTTGCGGGCGGTGCGCCGGATTTGATCGGTCGAGGCGCTCTTCAAAATCAACTGGCGAATTTCCTCGTCGGTGTCCATCCACTCAAAAATGGCGTGCCGCCCGAAAAACCCCGTGTTGCGGCACTCGCGGCAGCCGACGGATTTGTAAATGGTTGTTTCCGCCGGGATGCCCAGCTTGCCCTTGAACGCCTGGGCGGTGGCCGAGCTGTCGGCCTGCTTGCAATGCGGACACAGCACGCGGACGAGGCGCTGGGCCAGCACCGCTTCGAGCGACGAGGCGACGAGATACGGTTCCACGCCCATGTCCACCAGCCGCGTCAGCGCGCCGGGCGCATCGTTGGTGTGCAGCGTGGAGAAAACCAGATGGCCGGTCAGCGAGGCCTGCACGGCGATCTGCGCCGTCTCGGCGTCGCGAATTTCGCCAATGAGAATCACATCCGGGTCGTGGCGCAGGATCGAGCGCAGGCCGCGGGCAAAGGTCAGGCCGGACTTTTCATTCACCTGAATCTGGTTCACGCCCTTCAGTTGATATTCCACCGGATCCTCCACCGTGATGATTTTGCGGACGGAATCATTGATCTCGTTCAGCGCGGTGTAGAGCGTGGAAGTTTTGCCGGAACCGGTCGGGCCGGTGACGAGAATGATGCCGTGCGGCAGGCCGAGCACGTGCCGGAAATGTTCCAGTTCACGCCGGTTCATGCCAATTTCGCCGAGGCCGCGCAGCGTGGAATTCTGCCGCAGCAGACGCATGACCACGGCTTCGCCATGCAGCATGGGAATGATGGACACGCGGATGTCCACCTCGGCCTGGTCAATGCGCACCTTGATGCGGCCGTCCTGCGGCAGGCGTTTTTCGGCAATGTTGAGATGGCTCAAAATCTTGATGCGCGACACGATGGCCGGCTGGAATTGCTTCAACTGCGCCGGCACGGCGGTGTCCTGCAGCTCGCCGTCAATGCGGTAGCGGATCTTGAATTCGTCCTCAAACGGTTCGAGGTGAATGTCCGAGGCGCGCAGGTCAATGGCGTCCTTGAGCACCTGGTTGACGAAGCGGATGATGGACGCCTCGTCCTCCTCCGCCGCGTCGAGATTGGTGTTCTCGGCGTTTTCGTCAACGACCTGAATGGTCTTTTCTTCCTCCAGCGTGCCGATGGTGTCGGCACCGACGCCCAGCCGCTTTTTGATTTCGCGCTGGATGGCCTCGGAGGAGGCGAGGATGGGCACAAGGTTCAGGCCGGTCAGCGTTTTCAGCGCATCCAGCCCCTGCGTGGCGAAGAGCCGGCTGGTGGCCACCTCCACATGGCCGTTCACGCGTTTGAGCGGCAGCAGTTCCTCCTTCAGCAGGATGCGCGCGGGAAAGAGCGAGAGAAGCTGGCGATCCGGGTCCACGTCCTCCAGCGTCGTGAAGCCCAGGCCGTATTCCTGCGCGAGCCAGCGGAGAATTTCGTCTTCGCTCTGCGGCGGGCGTTTCGCCAGGGCTTCCGCGTCGAGCGCGGACAGTTGCCGGGACGCGACCATGCGTTCCAGCAACAGTTTCGGGTCTTGAACCGGAGTGTCGGCCATGGATCGTCAGTTTTCTATTCGTGATTGATTTACAACAGCCCCATCAGCGTGGCCTGGGCTTCCTGCTTGGTGGTGAGCACGGCTCGCAGGTCGGCTTGAGCCGCTTCAAGCTTGGCTTGTTTGGCCTGTTGCGAGGCCTTGTATTTGGCCAGCAAGTCTTTGATCTGGGCGGCAGGGGCGTTGTCATCAATGGCTTTTTGCAGCGCCTCGGCTTCCGGGTTGGGCTGGCCGAACATGCCGCCACGCGGACGGTTGTTGGCCTGGTCGCCACCACGATTGCGCGGGCCGCCAAACATGCCCCGGCCCATGCCGGCCATGGCGGCCATGCGGGCTTCCATGACCTTTTGAACGAGCGGCTTCACGGCCTCCCAATCGGTGTCGTTGGTGAAGCCCAGTTCCGTCTGATAGCGTTCCATGATGCGTTGCTGCATCTGGGCGGGATCCCAATTGCCGCGTTGGCGCCGCTGGCCGCCCTGGTCGCCGTTATTGTTGTTGTCCTGCGCAAGCAGGCTGCTGGCGCTGACAGCCAGCGTGGCCGCCACCGCGCACATGGTGATGATGCGATTCAGTTTCATGTAATTTCCTGTTTTTATTTGTTGTGTTTGACACCACGACAACACAAGCGTGTTGCCACTGGATGCCACTCCAACGCAAGGAGCGTGCCAGCGTCCAAAACCGGGTTTCCCCAATGAAACGTGAAATGACCGCGTGCAAACTCTGCGCAACCCGGCCCGGCTGCGCACAAACTGCGCAGGGGCCGTCGCACGGCTTGAAGCTGGATTCTTGAGGGGAATGCATTAAACTGCCGGCATGAAATTGGACGATACCCAGCGACAAACCGTTGCCAAATGGATTGCCGACGGTGCGAAACTCTCTGAAATCCAGAGCCGCCTCGCGTCGGAATTCGGCATCAAGCTCACCTACATGGAAGCCCGCTTCCTGGTGGATGATCTGAAACTCACGCCCAAGGATCCGGAGCCGCCCAAAACCCCCGAGCCGCCCCCGGCGGCGAATCCCGCAGCGGTCGCTCCCGATGCGGCCACCGCGCCCGCCGGGGCCACCGCCACGCCGGCGGCTGGCGGAAAAGTCTCCGTCATCGTGGATCAAATCACCCGGCCCGGAGCCATTGTCAGCGGCAAAGTGACTTTCAGTGACGGCCAAAGCGCTGACTGGTATCTGGACCAGACCGGCCGCCTGGGCGTGGTGCCCAAGCAGCAGGGTTACAAGCCATCCGCCGCCGACGTTCAGGATTTCCAGCTCGCCCTGCAGCAGGAAGTCGCCAAGCTCGGTTACTGATTTTTTGTTTCCCCCGTTCCTCCTCGCCGGTTTGATTCGATCACGAAAACCGGAACGGGGAGGAATGCATTCATGCTTCGCCTTGCCGCAGCTCCGCGCGCTTGGCACATTGGTGCGCAATGCGCCAAACTTTCCGTGTCTGGGCTGAATCCCTTGAAACGTTCGTCCTCGAAGTCATCTTCGAGGAGCGCCATGATTTCAAGGCGCGGATGATGCGCGGTTTTCTTTTTGGCGGATCCAAGCTGTTTACCGTCGCCGTCAAGGTCCGGCGCTGGCTCTACAACTTCCGCATCCTGCGCGACAAGACGCTGGGCGTGCAG